>JAYUUH010000306.1:0-4230 GCA_043754745.1 Lysobacter sp. | reverse complement strand
TCCCGGCCTTCGCCGGGATGACGCAATGGCAGAGGCTTTCGCGCTATGCGCGAAAGCGCCATTGCGTCACTTGATCTTGCCTTCCTTGTACATCACGTGCTTGCGGACGACGGGATCGTACTTCTTGATCTCCATCTTGGCGGGCGTGTTCTTCTTGTTCTTGTCGGTCGTGTAGAAATGACCGGTACCGGCTGAAGAGATCAGGCGGATTTTGTCGCGTTTGGAAGCCATGGTTCAGTCCTCCTCAGATCTTTTCGCCGCGTGCGCGGAGTTCGGCGAGCACGGCGTCGATGCCGTTCTTGTCGATGGTGCGCAGGGCATTGGCGGAAACGCGGAGCTTCACCCAACGATTCTCGGAAGCCACCCAGAAGCGGCGTTCGTGGAGATTGGGCATGAAGCGGCGGCGGGTCTTGTTGTTTGCGTGCGAGACGTTGTTGCCGCTCTGCACGCGCTTGCCGGTGACTTGGCATTCGCGGGACATACGTACCTCTATCGATAAGAACGCGCGACGGAATCGTGCGATCTGCGGTGGCCTCCCATAGCCCGGGAGACGGCGGCCCCGGCGTCGGTCCACGCCGATGGATCGGCAGGGACGTTCGCCTTGCGAACGGGATTCGGGGTGTCGCTGCGCTGGCGGACGGGTTCGCGGACCTGTCCTCCGGGCCGGATGGAATCGGGCCGGGCGTAACGAGCCGCGCATTATGCCCGGGAACTCCAGCCCAGGCAAACACTTAGCCGAAAATACCGCATAAATACGGCCTTCTTCCCCTGCCTTCTTCGTCTCCAAGCCGCTTGAGACGGCGAAAAGGCCCGAAACCTGAACATGGCAGTGGCCGCTCAACCACCTGACCCGCTGCACACCTCAATGCCTTGCACCGCTCATTTCCTTGGGACAGCCGCTGATCGAAGAGGGGTCGTCAGCCCCATCGGCCTCGGCCAGCAACGGCCGATCCAGCTCGCCCCGGCGCCAATGACGGGCGCACAGCCAGACCTGTCCCCACGGCGACCCAGCCGCACCCGCAGGTGATGGTGTTCGCGGGTAGACAGGCAGAACGGCAGACCGCCAACCGTTACCATCGACAAGCCGAACGTCCCCCGCTCAGCTTTCGAAAACCTTCTCTGTAACCAACGCGAGTGGCCCGATGAACACCATACGCATCGCACTGTGCCTTTCGCTTTTGATATCAATGCCGGCAACCGCATGCATGGGCGTGCAGACGGAGTCCGCGCAGGACTCCGATGCAAGTGTGTTGTTCGAAGGTATGCCAACGCGCTACGTCACGCATGCCGGCGCCGTGTCGGGGGTGACCTCCGGCGGATTGTCGAAAGTCACGTTCACTGTCGCCAGGACGCTTCGAGGAATACCGCAAAAACACTGGACTGTGCTCATGCGCGGAGATGCCTTGCCGAGAAATCTCTCTGAGTTCAAGCAGCGCTTCGGCAAGACCATGACCGTCGGCATACGCGACTTCGGCGCCCGAGTCGATCCGAAAAAACTTCCAATCGGCTTTCAAATCCGCCATTTCATCGTCGACGCCGCCTGCAGCATGAATGGCGAAGATTGGCTGCTGCGCCCGATTGCCGCACATGAGTAACCACATGCAGATTCAGGATTTCATCGCAGTCACTCCCAACGCACTCAGCCGGGAAACCTGCGACGAGATCATTGCGCATATGCGCGCCAGCGACGCGCTGCAGCCGGGCCGCATCGGCGGTGGCGTGTATCCCGAACTCAAACACAGCCGGGACATCACCCTCACCGGCAACCCCGCATGGCAGCAGGTCGAGCAGACCTTGAACATGGCAATGCTGGGAGGCCTGATCCAATACCTGCGCGAATACCCGCAGGCGTTGATCGCACCGCTGATGCTGCAGCAGCCCGGTCCCGACGGCGCCCTGCGGCGGCTGTCCGCGGACGACCTGGCGGCGAAGGACGACGCCGGCATCATCGAACTCATCCGCGCCTGCCTGCGCCCCGGCAGCATCAACCTGCAGTGGTACCGCGCCGGCGAAGGCGGCTATCCCTACTGGCACTGCGAGCTGTACCCGCGCGACAACACCGCCGAAACCCTGCACCGCCACCTGCTGTGGACGCTCTACCTCAACGACGATTTCGAGGAAGGCGAAACCGAATTCATGTTCCAGCAGCGCAAGGTGAAACCGGAAACGGGCTCGCTGCTGATCGCACCCACCGCGTTCACGCATACCCACCGCGGCAACCGCCCGCAGCGCGGCGACAAGTTCATCGCGACGAGCTGGATTCTGTTCCAGCGGGCGGAAGTGATGTACGGGCAGAAGTGATTCGTAGGGTGGGCCCCTGGCCCACTATTGCGAATTTTCCGTCGCCGCAACAGTGATCGAAGGAATCGAAGAATCGCATGATTCAAACAATCTCCGAATGTAGGCCGGGTCATTGACCCGGCATTTCTACATCGCTGGCTGGGTCCATGACCCAGCCTACCGCTCTACTCGAACTACGTTCTCACTGATCGTGTTTCTCGGCAGGAGCATTATCACGCTCCATCCTGGGTTTCAAACCCGACTCACCGGGCTCACTAGCGCACGCATCCACGGCCGCTGGGTAGGGCGCACCCGGATGAGGTCCAAACGTGCAGACGTGGCCGCAACCGCCTCCTGTGAAAACGCCTGCCGGACTGCTGAGGCAGGACACATAACAATCATCGAGTGCATTACAGCGGGACTTGAACGCCGCGAGCTCGCAGCGCTCGCGGGGCGACAGGTCTCTGCGCGGTTCAGCCGCGCAATCGAGGAAGCGCGAGATATCGCCGACGTCGGGTGGCGGCGGTATTTGAATGTCCGCTTGAATCACCGGCGCAGGGACGCTTTCCTGCTCGCAGCCTGTCATGAGCAGCAGCGCCATCAGTAAAGCCGCCGGAAATCGCATCAATGCCATCAGGGTCCACTCCCGTTGAACAGCGCAGCGTCACAGGGCGGAACCGCCGAAGGCGATTCCGCCATCTTGGTACGCACATCATTTCGGCATTCGGCGGAATCCGCTACGCGGGCTCTGCTCTACAGCTTTGCAGATCTACACCTAGGTCACGGGAAGATTTAAAAGATCAAGATCCAACGCGGATAGAAGATTCGCTTGAACCAGAATAAATCGCTCCGAGTCGATTAGCTGAGGAGACTTTATGCCCGAATATTTCTCGAACGCATCTCCGATTTTTTTCTGCTTACTCCTCACTTTCCTAGCTTCTCCATGATCGACATCGTGTTGTAGGTCTGTACGAAGCAGATTCACATCGGCAAATGACACCGGCATCCTTTCAGCTAACCGCTGACCAATACTTTCTCGGAAAAGAAAATATAGATCATCGATCAGAGCCGTATAGCTTGCAAGATCTGATATTGGCTTTCCAATTCTCGCTAAAGCCTGTGCTGTTTTATTTGTCGCCTTAAAAAGATCTTCGCCATGGACGTGTGCGTAAGCTGTATTCAATCTGCCGATTTGAGCGGTTACATCATCTGCAAGCTCTACAACTCGCTGTGCTACACCACTTGCAGCGATAGTAGCTGGGCTGAATATCTCAGCAATTCTCGCATCAGAAATAAACGCTTTCCTGAGCAGAACTTCGTTTCTAATACGTGCGCCAGCCCTAATGTTTGCGTTGATTGATCGCTGGAAGCGTATCAAATCATAATCAGTTGCCACTTGACCAAGTTCGACTTGACGCGAAAGTGCATCAAGAAAAGTGTTCGTGAAGCGTGCCAATACCACAGGAAAATCAGACTTTGGCTTATTCTCTACAACACGGCAAGCTAGCGTTATCAAAGACTGAACAATAGTTCTGTTTTTGAGTCTTGTATTTTTTTTAGGAAAAGCATCCGCTAAAAGATCAAGAGCCAAAACAACGCGCTTTGCAACAGCGGATGTTTGAGAAAAATTCTTTTGCGATGAAAATATTCTCTTCAGATCATCAAATCGCAGACCGGTGTCAATCCCTTCCACTTCTATTGCTACCGCTTTAGCTGCTATATCAAAATGAGCTAAGCGCGTATCTGCTAAAGCTATTGAGTTAGAAAGAAACTTATGCTTTGAAATTTTTAGGCAAAAATCTCTTAGCTTGCTGTGAACAGAATTAAGTTTCTCGCTGCTTGTTAAAGGAAGCCCCTGCTGAAGTCGCTGGAAAAATTCCTTTAAATCCTCCTCACTTGCTTCTTGGATTTCATCGTACTCAATCTCAAAATCATCGAATGCGTCGGATA
>JAYUUH010000305.1:0-4231 GCA_043754745.1 Lysobacter sp. | reverse complement strand
AACTATTGCTCATCCGCCGCGAGCCCGTGGCGGTGGCGATCTTCTGCGCCGCGGCCACGCCCGCCTGGTAGGCGACATCGAACGTCTTGAGGTCCGGATGGGTCGCGATCTCGCGCGAACCCGCTTTCTGCACGTCGAGGACGATGCCTTCGGCATCGAGCGCCTTCGCCAGTTCCGGATCGCGAAGGAAATCCAGCTTCTCCGAACCGGTGAGGATGCGCACGGTGGTTTTGCCGGGCGTGGCGGGGGGGCTGCCGGCCGCGACCGCCGCTGCGTTCTGCGCATCGCCGGCGCCGGCCTGCTTGTCGCGGGCGGAGAACACGATGCCGACCACCACGCCGACCAGCAACAGCAGCGCCAGCGCCGGCCCCAGGAATTTCTTCATCGACGGTTCCCCTGCAATTGAAGCATCAAGCGGTTTCCGACGACCCGCGGCGGACCGCCGGGTCGTCGTCCAGGCCACGGATCGGAATACCCTTACCGCGACAATACTCGATCGCCAGGCGCTCGATCAGGTTGGACATGCTGCGGTTTTCCATCCCCGCCGCAAGCTCCAGGGCATCGCGCACCCCGGGCTGGGTGCGGAACGTGGTGGTCACGGTGCGATTGTGGGGCTTGGACATCGGCGATGCGAATACATTCGATGGCGTTCTGTCGGACATTCAATACCGGATGTATGCCAGTGCTATCGAAACAGCGGATGGTGCTGACTGCCGATGCGCCGCAGTCGGCAGTCATGGCAGCGAAGTGGATTGCGATGGAATATTTCGTGGCGACCCAGCCCCCCTATCCAATCTCTTCACCTTAAAGGCGGCGCTGGCGCAGACTTTGCGTTCCACGAAATCCGCTGTTGACCAACAAGGCATCGAGAACGACAGCACATCGTGTCATTTGCGGTCGTGCACCGTCGATGGCGCGATTGCGCCGTCGACAGCGGCATCGTCGCCCTTCATCGTGTTCATTCATCCCTGCCCTCATCGGGCACCCAGAGCGATTTTGTTCGTATCCTGCATCGGCAGCTCGGCCTGTGGAATGGCCTGTCCCTGCACGGCAGGCTTCTGCGACTCGGCCATGCCGGTGCTTTGCGCCACTGTCTGACTCGTCGCCTGGTTGTAGTCGATGTACGAGCTCTTCGCCGCCGGATTGGTCGGGTCGCCCTGCACCGCCACCAGATAGCTCTGGCCGTTCGGCGCAGTGGTCTTGCTGATGTGATCGATCTCTTTCAAACCCGTCGCCTTCGCATCCACAGCCACCGCCGCAGCGGCCTTTTCCAGATCCTCGCGCGTCCTAAATCCACCGCTTGGGCCCAACTGCTCCAGATTCGATACGGCCTGCTGATAAAGCCTGTTGTCGGGATGATTAGGATTGGAGATCAGCGGCCTGTCGGTTTGCGCGGGTGGCTGCGGGTCGGTGTTGGTCGGCGCAGGCGGCCGGTCCGTTGGCGCAGCGGGAGCGGGATTGGTCGGCGGCTGCGGCCTGTCGGTTTGCGCGGGTGGCTGCGGGTCGGTGTTGGTCGGCGCAGGCGGCGGGGTCGGGGTGGTCGGAGCTGGCGTGATAGGCGCTGGCGTGGTCGGCTGCTCGGCTGTCGGTGGCGTCTGCGGCTGCTGCGGGCTTTGCTGGTTGTTCTGCACGAACGGCAGGCCGGGATGAATCCCCAGCGCGACCTGGGTCTCCTTGTTGGCTTCGCCGGTCACGGTCAGGCCGTTCTGGCGCTGGTACTGCTCGACTGCCGCTTTGGTCATGTCGAGAAAGTTGCCGGATGTCGGCAGCGGCTCTCCGTTGACCCGGATGCCGGCGCCGTTCAGGGCCTCCTGCAACCGGGTCACACGCTGGCCCTCATCGCCACGGCGCAGCGTGGGATCCTCGAAGAAGTGCTGGTGCGCCCAGAGCGAACTGTTCACTTCCGGCGGCGTCGCGCCCTTCTGGCGGTACAGATCGCCCAGCCGTTCTTCAAGGCGGTCGACCACCGCCTGCTGGCCCTGCAGCGTGCCCGCCGAAATGTCCTGACCGTTCGCGCGGGTGGCGAGCGCGACCCTGAACTCGTCGACGCCACGATACCGCTCGAAATTGTTGCTGATGTTGTCGTAGAGGTTGTCCGCCATCCTCTGGACCCCCTCGACCGTCGGGCGATAGCCCTGGATCTCGACGACATCCGAACGAGGCGCCAGCCGCGCTATGTCGATCCCCATGCGCAACGAACCCTGCGGGTCGGCGGCGGAGGAAATGCCGGTAGTGAGGCCGGCGCTGTCGATGGTGCCCAGCACGCGTTCGGAGGCGCCGGTGATGGCGGTCTGCACCTGGCTGTCGTTGAAACCGTTGACGCGCTTGAAGGCATCCATCGAGGGGCCCGGAGGGATGCCGATATGGTCGTCCACCATGACCGAGCCGATACCCAGATCCTTCGCCAACTGCACCGCCGGCTGGACGCGGTTCTCGATGAAGAAATCCACGACCGCCGGGTTGTTCCAGTTCGGTACCGCGCGCGGGACGGCCTGCGAGCTGTCCGTCTGCACGGTGCCGGTGCCCGGCCTGTTGCGGTCCTGTCCCTGCAGGAAGGTGGCGAAGTCGTTGTACGGCCCATTCGGGTTGCCCTGGTCGCCGATGACCGGGCGCCCGTCGGACACGAACAGACGGATTTCCGGGCGCTGGCCGGGCGGCACCAGTTCCAGTGCGGCCGGCAGCGTGCGCCGCAGGTCGTCGGTGTAGTCGCCGTCGCGCGGGCCGCTGGCCTCGATCAGCATGACCTTGCCCAGGCCCACGCTGCGCATGGCATCGGCCAGCTTTTGGATCTGCTCCTGGTCGCTGAGCACCCGGCCCTGGACCACGAGGTTGTCGGTGCGCGAGTAGTACACCCCGACGTCCGTGCTATTGACCGGATGACCCCGTTGTTCGGAGATCGGTGTCTTGATATCGGGGACCCGCTCCCCGCTGGGGTTCGCCTGCGTCTGCATGTTCATCGACACCATCCCGTTGATTCTCAACCTGGCAATCATGGCATTTCAGGGGTGTCAGTGGGAATGAACCGTTCGGGTTCCAGGCGCTTGATGTGCTGGCCTGCTGGCGAGGTGAAGGCCACAGGGTGAAGAAAGTTCAAGCGAGCCTACCTGCCTGGGATCGCCGCCTTTTCCAAAGGCCGCCCACGGCACCTGCCGTGCGCCCGGTCTCGGAAAACGCGGCGTGTCGGATGGCCGGGCCGGGCCCACCCGTGCCAGCGATGTGGTCAAAACCACTCGGCCTGCATGTCGAAGGCGCTGGGCTCCGCATCGCGCACCAGGCGCGCGGCGTGTTCGATCAGCGGCACTTCGGTGGCGAAGAAGAAGCGGCAGGCCTGGAGTTTGCCGGCGTAGAAATCGCGGTCGTCGCCGATGGCGTCCGGCAGCGCGCGCTGCGCGATCGTCGCCTGCTGCAGCCACGTCCAGCCGATGGCGAGGTGGCCGAGCACCGTCATGTAGTGCGATGCGTTGGCCAGCGCGAGGCGCACGTCGCCCGCGGCCATGCGCTTGCCCGCGGCGCGGGTGGCGTCGATGGCGTGCTTCGCGGCGGTGGCCAGCTGGTCGGCCAAGGGTTTCAGCACATCGTCCGCGCCGGCTTCGATACAGGCCTGGGCGATTTTCGCCATCAGCAATTTCAGTGCGGCGCCGTCGTGCATCATCGCCTTGCGGCCGAGCAGATCGAGGGCCTGGATGCCGTTGGTGCCTTCGTGGATCGGGTTGATGCGGTTGTCGCGATAGTTCTGTTCGACCGGGTATTCGCGGGTGAAACCGTAGCCGCCCAGCACCTGCACCGCGAGCTCGTTGGCCTTGAGCGAATAATCCGAGCCCCAGGCCTTGACGATCGGGGTCAGCAGTTCCAGCAGCAGATGGCTGTCGCGCCGCACGGCTTCATCGGGGTCGCGCGCATGGTCGACCAGCATCGATGCGTAGTAGCCCAGCGCCTCGGCGCCTTCCACATAGACTTTCTGCTGCAGCAGCATGCGGCGCACGTCGGCGTGTTCGATGATCGCGACCGGCGGCGAATTCGGATCCTTCTGGTCGGGATGCCGGCCCTGTTTGCGTTCTTTCGCGTACTGCAGCGAATACAGATACCCGGCGAGACCCTGCAGCACTGCGCCCATGCCAACGCCGATGCGTTCTTCGTTCATCATGTGGAACATATAGCCCAGGCCTTGGTGCGGCTCGCCGACCAGATGGCCGTGGCAATCACCGGCCTCGCCGAACTTCAGGAAGGTGTT
>JAYUUH010000304.1:0-4232 GCA_043754745.1 Lysobacter sp. | reverse complement strand
GCTTCAGCCCGCTGCCATGCATCCGCAAGAAAATGCAGCGGGCTGAAGCCCGCTCTAAAAAAGTGCTCACACCACCTCGAACAACCCCGCCGCGCCTTGGCCGCCGCCAATGCACATCGTCACGACCACGTATTTCACGCCGCGGCGCCGGCCTTCGATCAGCGCATGGCCGACCAGGCGCGCGCCCGACACGCCGTACGGGTGACCGACGGCGATCGCGCCGCCGTTGACGTTCAACCGCTCCATCGGAATGCCCAGCGTGTCCGCGCAGTACAGCACCTGCACCGCGAACGCTTCGTTGAGTTCCCACAGCCCGATGTCGTCGATGCCCAGGCCCGCGCGCTTCAGCAGCTTCGGCACCGCGAACACCGGGCCGATGCCCATTTCGTCCGGCTCGCAGCCAGCCACCGCGAAGCCGCGGAAGATGCCCAGCGGCTGCAGGCCGCGCTGTTCGGCGAGGGTCGCGCTCATCACCACCGCGGCCGAGCTGCCGTCGGAGAATTGACTGGCGTTGCCGGCGGTGATCACGCCGCCGGGTGTCGCCGGACGAATGCCGCGCACCGCGTCCAGCGTGGTGTCGGCGCGAATGCCTTCGTCGGCGGCGATGGTGACCTCGCGGCTCGACAATTGCCCCGAGGCTTTGTCGGCGACGCCCATCGTCACCGTCATCGGCACGATCTCGTCGTCGAACTTGCCGGCGGCCTGCGCGGCTGCGGCGGCGAGCTGGCTGCGCACGCCGTATTCGTCCTGCCGTTCCTTCGCGATGCCGTAGCGGCTCGCCACCTGTTCGGCGGTCTGCAGCATGTTCCAGTACAGCTCAGGCTTGTTCGCCGCCAGCCACGGGTCGGCCAACATGGTCTGGTTCATCACGCCCTGCACGCAGGAAATGCTTTCCACGCCGCCGGCGACGAACACCTCGCCCTCGCCGGCGATCACCCGCTGCGCCGCGGTCGCGATGGTCTGCAGGCCGCTGGAACAGAAGCGATTGATGGTCATCCCCGGCACGCTCACCGGGCAGCCGGCGCGGAGCGCGATCTGCCGGGCGATGTTCACGCCGGTCGCGCCTTCGGGATTGGCGCAGCCCATCAGCACGTCCTCGACTTCGGCCGGGTCGATGCCGGCGCGCGCGATGGCGTGGTGCACGCTGTGCGCGCCGAGCGTGGCGCCGTGGGTCATGTTGAAGGCGCCTTTCCAGCTTTTGGCCAGTGCGGTGCGCGCGGTGGAGACGATAACGGCATCGGTCATGACGGATTCCTCGGTCGAATGCGAAGTGTTCGGCGATAAGCCGAAGCGATCAGGTGAAGGTCTTGCCGTCGGCGGCGAGCGCGGCCAGCAGCGGCGCGGGTTCCCATGCGCCAGCCTGGCGGTCGTCGCGATCGGCTGCGGCGTAGCGACGCATCGCTCGCACCACGTTGAACGCGCCGACCTCGTCGGCGTAGCGCATCGGCCCGCCGCGGAACGGCGGAAAGCCGTAGCCGAACAGATACACCATGTCGATATCGCCGGCCTTGCCTGCGATGCCTTCCTCGAGGATCTTCGCGCCCTCATTCACCAGCGCGTAGACCAGACGTTCGACGATTTCCGCATCGCCGATCTTGCGTCGCGCGATGCCTGCGTTCTTCGAGTGCTCTACGATCAGCGCATCGACGGCCGCGCTGGGATGCGCCTTGCGGTCGCCGGGCTTGTAGTCGTACCAGCCGGCGCCGGTCTTCTGGCCGAAGCGGCCCTGATCGCACAGCCGGTCGGCCACCGCCGAATACGTGAGTTCGGGCTGTTCGACGTAGCGGCGTTTGCGGATCGCCCAGCCGATGTCGTTGCCGGCCAGATCGCTCATCCGGAACGGGCCCATCATGAAACCGAAGCGTTCGGCCGCGGCATCCACCTGCGCCGGCAGCGCGCCTTCCTCCAGCAGGAACATCGCCTGTCGGCTGTACTGCTCGATCATGCGGTTGCCGATGAAGCCGTCGCACACGCCGGACACCACCGCGGTCTTGCGGATCTTCTTCGCCACCGACATCGCGGTGGCCAGCACGTCTTTCGCGGTGGCTTGGCCGCGCACCACTTCCAGCAGCTTCATCACGTGCGCCGGGCTGAAGAAGTGCAGGCCGATCACGTCCTGCGGGCGCTGGGTGAACGACGCGATCTTGTCGAGATCCAGCGTCGACGTGTTCGACGCCAGAATCGCACCGGGTTTCGCGACGGCATCCAGTTGCTCGAACACCGCCTGTTTGACGCCCATCTCCTCGAACACCGCCTCGATGATCAGGTCGCAGTCGGCGAGGTCGGCGTACTCCAGCGTCGGCTGCAGCAGCGCCATCCGCGCTTCGCACTTGGCTTCACTCAGGCTGCCCTTGCGCACGCTGCTTTCGTAATTCTTGCGGAGGGTGGCGACGCCGCGATCCAGCGCCTCCTGCTTCGTTTCCAGAATCACGACCGGCAGGCCGGCGTTGAGGAAATTCATCGCGATGCCGCCGCCCATCAGGCCCGCGCCGATCACGCCGACCTTGCGCACCTCGCGCTGCGGGGTGGTGTCGGGCACATCTGCGATCTTCGAGGCCGCGCGTTCGGCGAAGAACGCGTGCCGCAGCGCGCGCGATTCCGGCGACATCATCAGCGCTGCGAACGTATCGCGTTCGAACTTCATGCCGTCGTCGAAACGCTTGCGCGTGGCGGCTTCCACGCAGTCCACGCAGCGCTGCGCGGCGGGATAATCCTTCGCCATCGCGCCGACGGTGGTGCGGGTGAACAGCACGAAACCTTCGACATTCGCATGTTCGACGCGGCGGTCGCGCATGCGCGGATGCGAGCCGGTCTCTGCCGCGCGCTCGCGGGCGAATGCTTTCGCCGCGGTCAGCAGGTCGCCGTCGACGATGCGATCGAACAACGCTTGCCCGGGAATCGCCGCCAACGCTTCGCTGGCGACCGGAGTGCCTGAGACGATCATGTTCATCGCCGGCTCCAGGCCGATGGCGCGCGGCAGCCGCTGCGTGCCGCCGGCGCCGGGCACCAGTCCGAGTTTGACTTCGGGCAGCGCGACCTGGGTGCCGGGCGAGGCGAGGCGGTAATGACAGCCCAGCGCCAGTTCGAGACCGCCGCCCATGCACACGCCGTGCATCGCGACGACGACCGGCTTGGTGCTAGCCTCGAACGCGGAAATCACCGACAGCAGGTTCGGTTCCTGCATCGCGGCGGGCTTGCCGAACTCGCGGATGTCGGCGCCGCCGGTGAAGGACTTGCCGGCGCCGTTGATCACCACCGCAAACACGGCGGGATCGGCCAAGGCCCGATCGAGCCCCGCGACCAGCGCGCGGCGAGTTTCGTAGCCGAGGCCGTTGACCGGCTGGTTGTCGAGCGTCAGTACCGCGACGCCATCGTCTACCGCGTATCGGGTCGTCATCGTTTGCTCCTGGAAGTCTGTTTGGAAGGTGGATTCGAAGTTGGATTCGAAGATCGCGAAGCTCGCCGCGGCGCGACGCGCCCGGACAGCAGCAGTTCGATCGCCAGCCCGGCATCGGCGACATCGACCTGCTGGTCGCTGCTCGCTTCGGCATAGATGAAAGATTCGCAGAGCCGCACGATCAGATAGGCGAGGGTGTCCACCGCCAGCGGCGGCTCCAGCGCGCCGCGTTCGGTCTCGTACTGCAGCAGTGCGCGCACCCGCTCGATCGCGCGGCCCTGTACCGGCCCGAGCTTCGAGGTGAGCAGGCGCACGGCGTATTCGGGATCGCTGCGGACGAAGCGCCGCAGCGGTTCGAAGACGACCAGCGCACGCACCGCGTCCTCGCAGATCGACGCCACCCGGCGCGCGCCGCGGCCGCGATGGCGGGCGGCGGTGGTGGTCATCAACTCGTCGCAGAGCGACCACAGGATCTCGCTCAGCAGCAGTTCGCGGCTGCCCACCCACCGGAACGCGGTAGCGCGGCCGATATTGAGCCGCGCGGCGAGGGCGCCGATATCGATGCGCTCGCCGGCCAGCCAGTCGCGCCGCGCGAGCCGGTACAGGTCCAGCGGCGTGGCCTTGGCGGGCGGCGCCTCGCGCAGGGCCTGGGCGAGGCGGGTGGGGGTCTGCGGGGCGGCGGCGCGGGCGGGCATGGCCGGAGTGTAGACATTTCGATGATTTGACGCCAGATGAGTCGTAATGCTCAAATGACTCATCCGTCATAGAGGCAGACCAGACCCATGAATGCGAGTCCGTTGACCAACCGCCGCAACCTCGACTTCATGCTCTATGA
>JAYUUH010000303.1:0-4234 GCA_043754745.1 Lysobacter sp. | reverse complement strand
ACGCCGTGTTGCGCAGCTTCCAGAACGAACTGGGCCGCGCGTTCAGTGCGCAGGGCGACATGCAGCGGATGCCGAAGTCGAAGGACTTCCTGTGGCGCCTGGCGGAGATGTATTCCGAAGTGCCGCTGGGCCGCACGTTCGCGGCGGAATGGGTCGTGCGTCGCAGCGACGGGCCGCGCATCGCATCGACGCCGGCGCCGTCCGCACCGCAGCTCCCGTTCGCGCGCGACACCGGCAAGGGCCTGCAGATCGCGACGAGGCTCGCCTGCAACGACCTGGGCGGCGGCAGCTTCATCAATCTGCGCAGCATCGCCAACGTCTGCGACAACGACGTGGCCTTCACGCGCTCGTCCTCGCACGACTACTGCCCGACGCACGGTTACGCGGCCCAAAGCGTGCGCTACGGCTGCAGCTCAAGTTCGTGCGCGGGGCGCTGCGGCGCAGGCTGCGGCGTGGGCGACGGTGTGGGCGCGTGGTACCAGGACTGCCTGGATCACGACGTCTGCAACCGCGACCACAACTCGCAGCTCGGCGCGTGCGGCGACGAGTTCAACGAAGCCGCCGACGACTACGCGTTCGGCGCGATCTCCTGCTACACCACCTGCGGCTGACCGCTGTCGCGTCGGCGGGCAACCGCAGGGCGCGCATGGCGCGAGCGGGCGATTCCGATGTCCATCGTCCGCTTCCGGTATCGAAACGGCGACCTCCTGCGAGGTCGCCGTTTCGTTTGCGGGGCGCGTAGGACGGCGCGCTGCGGTCGTGGCCCGCTGCGCGGGTAACATATGCATTCCTGCATTGTTTCGAGCGGGCCTTGTCATCATTCCGCGGCAGGCTGTCGCCGCCACCCGCCTGCATCTGGAGCGTCGCATGAAGCTCGCCATCCTCTCCCGCAACAGCAAGCTCTATTCGACCCGCCGGCTGGTGGAGGCCGCGCGCGAGCACGGGCACAGCGCGCGCGTGCTCGATCCCCTGCGCTGCTACATGCGCATCGCCTCCGGCGGTTTCGACATGCATTACAAGGGTCGCCCGCTGACCGGCTACGAGTCCGTGCTGCCGCGCATCGGCGCGTCCATCACCCGCTACGGCACCGCGGTGCTGCACCAGTTCGAGCTGATGGGCAGCTATACCCCCAACCGCGCCGACGCCATCGCGCGCGCGCGCGACAAGCTGCGCGCCCACCAGTTGCTGGCGGCCCAAGGCATCGGCATGCCGACGACGGTCTTCGGCGACAACCCGGACGACACCGTCGACCTGCTGTCGATGCTCGGCGCGCCGCCGCACGTGATCAAGCTCAACGAGAGCTCGCAGGGTGCCGGGGTGATCCTCACCGAGAAACCCTCGGCCTCGCGCAGCGTGGTCGAAACCCTGCGCGGGCTGCACGCCAATTTCCTGGTGCAGGAGTTCATCGCCGAAGCCGAAGGCGCCGACCTGCGCTGTTTCGTGGTCGGCGACGAAGTCGTCGCGGCGATGCGCCGGCAGGCACCGAAGGGCGATTTCCGTTCCAACCTGCATCGCGGCGGCACGGGAGAAGCGGTGCTGGCGAGCGACGACGAACGCGCGGTGGCGATCCGCGCCGCCAAGGTGCTGGGCCTGGGCGTGGCCGGGGTCGACCTGATCCGTTCCCACCGGGGCCCGCTGGTGCTGGAGGTCAACGCCTCGCCCGGTCTGGAGGGTATCGAGGCGGCGACCGGCGTGGATATCGCCGGTAAGATCGTCCAAATGCTGGCAAAAGGCGCGAAAAAGTCCAAGATTCGCGCAAAACGGAAAGAGTGATCCCGGTCGTATTCGCGGCCGTCATACGGCTTTAACGGCGCTTTAATCGATCCCGGCGTAGCGTGTGTGGACCGATTTCTGACACCACCTATCCTCGTCAGGGGGCGATGCAGAACCGGTAATCGGGGTTACACCCTTTTCGGTCCGGGCGGCGCGAGTCGTCCGGGCCATTTTTTTTCGTGCGTTTCACCGGATGGCGTGCATGGCGCAACGCGCGTCCCGCGAGTCTCCCGGGACTGTGCCGGTGGGGCGCGTATGCCAGAATTGCGGACGCGCTGCCCCGCACGCGTCGGTGTCCATCGGGAACCGAACGGGTGCCGGCCGGTCACAGCAGCACCCCTGAGGATTCACCGCCCATGCGCATACTCGTGATCGAAGACAACCAGGACATCGCCGCCAATCTGGGCGATTACCTCGAAGACCGCGGCCATACCGTCGATTTCGCCGCCGATGGCATCACCGGCCTACACCTGGCTATCGTCCACGAATTCGACGCGATCGTGCTCGACCTCAACCTGCCGGGCATGGATGGCCTGGAAGTCTGCCGCAAGCTTCGCACCGAAGCCCGCAAACAGACCCCGGTGCTGATGCTCACCGCGCGCGACACCCTGGACAACAAGGTCGCGGGCTTCGATTCCGGCGCCGACGACTACCTGGTCAAACCGTTTGCGCTGCAGGAAGTGGAAATCCGCCTCAACGCCCTCTCGCGACGCGGCAAGGGCAGGCAGACCCGGGTGCTGGAAGTGGGCGATCTGGAATACAACCTCGACACTCTCGAAGTGCGCCGCCAAGGCAAGCTGCTGCAGCTCAACCCGACCGCACTGAAGATCCTGCAGTCGTTGATGGAAGCGTCGCCTGCGGTCGTCACCCGCCAGGAACTGGAAACCCGGGTGTGGGGCGAAGAGCTGCCGGATTCCGACAGCCTGCGCGTGCATATCCACGGCCTGCGCGCGATGGTCGACAAACCGTTCGGCGCGCCGCTGATCCAGACCCGCCACGGCATCGGTTACCGCATCGCCGTACCCGATGCCGGCGCCTGAGCAGGAACCGCCGAAGCGCCGCAAACCGGCGTACCGGCGGCGGCTGCGCAGCCGCATCATTCTCTCGTTCCTGCTGCTGGGGTTCGGGCTGACATCGTTGATCGCAGCGAGCACGGTCTACATGCGCAACCGGGTCGAGAACACCGTCATCGCGGCCGCGTTGACCAAGAACAACGATACCTTCGCCGACGGTTTCTACAGCAATCCGGACGTCATCGGCGTTCCGTTCGAGAAGATCCAGGGACGCCAGTTCAGCACCCGCAAGATCGATCGCGTGCCTCCGGAATGGCGCAATCTGTCCAACGGCGTTCACGAGCTCACCCATGTCGACACGGTCACCGGCGCGACGCGCGTCTACAAGATCGCGGTACGCAAGGATCCGGAATACTGGTTCTTCCTGACCTACGACATCGCGGAAGAACGCGAGAGCCAGGCACGCTTGAACCAGGCCTTGATGCTGAGCGTCGGCGTCTTCACGGTGCTGTCGCTGCTGGTCGGTATGTGGGCCGCATCGCGGGTAATGAGTCCGGTGCTGGAACTGGCGCGTCGCCTGCGCCGCTCCGGTCGCAGCGCTGAACCCGAGGCGTTGGCTTCGCACTTCGCCGAGGATGAAGTGGGCGAACTGGCGAAAACGCTCGACGATTACGCCGCGCGCCTCACCGATGTGGTCAAGCGCGACCGCGAGTTCAACGCCGACGTGAGTCACGAACTGCGCACGCCACTGGCGGTGATCCGCGGCGCATCGGAACTGCTGCTCTCCAAGCCCGGCCTGGACGACAAGACCCGCGCGCGTCTGCAGCGCGTGCAGCGCGCCGAGCAGCAGTGCACCGACCTCATCAGTGCGCTGCTGCTGCTGTCGCGTAACGAGCGTGGTCACGGCGCTGCTGATGTCGGCAAGCTGGCCGAGCAACTGCTTGACGCGCACCGTACCCAGCTCGGCGGAAAGGCGCTGACCCTACGCGTGGAGGGCGCCATCGGCCAAGTGGTGGTGGATGCGCCCGAATCTGCGGTCACCGTGGCGCTCAGCAACCTGATCGGCAATGCGGTGAAATACACGCAGCAGGGCGAGATCGTCGTGCGTCTGGGCGACAATGCTGTCGACGTCATCGACAGCGGCCCGGGGCTCAGCGCCGAGGATGCTGCGCGATTGTTTGAGCGAGGGTATCGCGGGAGTCACGCCGAGCATACGCAAGGCGGCGGTATCGGTCTGTCGATCGTGCGTCGGCTGTGCGTGCTGTATGGGTGGCGGGTGCGGGTGGTGCCGGGTGTTGAGCGTGGGGTCATCGCTACGTTGACGTTTGGCGTTTGATCGACGGGTTTTTGTAAGCTGCGTTGCGCTGGGTTTTTGCGGCGCTGCCGATGTCTGCGCTTTATGGTGTGTGGGTAAGGCTTGGAACTTTTTCGCGCACCCAGCGCGAAAA
>JAYUUH010000302.1:0-4236 GCA_043754745.1 Lysobacter sp. | reverse complement strand
CGGCGGTTTCCGCGACATTCCGGCGCGCGACAGCTGGCAGCTCTCGGCCGATGCGGCCTACGTCCACATCACCGCCAACGAAACCATCCACGGCGTTGAATTCCGTGACACGCCCGACGTCGGCGACGTGCCGTTGGTCGCCGATTTCAGTTCCAGCATCGCCTCTGAGCCGGTCGACATCTCGAAATACGGGGTGATCTACGCAGGCGCGCAGAAGAATCTCGGTCCGGTCGGCATCACCGTCGTGATCGTGCGTCGCGACCTCCTCGAACGCGCTGGCCAGCCGCGCGCCGACATCTTCAACTACGCCTCGCACCTCAAGGGCGAGTCGATGCTCAACACGCCGCCGACCTGGAACTGGTACATGCTCGGCCTCAACGTGAAATGGATGCTGGCCGAAGGCGGCGTCGCCGAATTCGCCCGCCGCAGCGCCGAGAAATCCGCGCTGCTGTATTCGGCGATCGACGGCTCCGGCGGCTATTACCGCAACGAAGTCGCCGCCGCCGCGCGTTCGCGGATGAATGTGCCGTTCTTCCTGCACGACGAAGCCCTGGACAAGCCGTTCCTGTCCGAAGCCAAAGCCGCCGGCCTGATGGCGCTGAAGGGACACCGCGCGCTCGGCGGCATGCGCGCCTCCATCTACAACGCGATGCCGGTCGAAGGCGTGAAGGCATTGGCCGATTTCATGCGGGAGTTCCAGCAACGCCATGGCTGAGCGACGCAAGCGCGGCGACGCCGCGAAGCCGGTCAAGGCCGCAGCGAAAGCTGCGGCCAAGCCGACGGCGAAGGCCACGAAGCCCAAAGCGCCGAAAGCGCAGCCCGTAGGCAAGGGGTCGGTGGAAATTCCGCTCGATGCCCATGGCAAGCCCGATCTGTTGTCGGTACGCGCGCAGATCGACGGCATCGATCATGAGATCCAGAGCCTGATCGCCGAACGCGCGCTGTGGGCGCATCAGGTCGGCAAGGCCAAGGGCAAGCTCGCGGCCGCGGTCGATTACTACCGTCCCGAACGCGAGGCGCAGGTGCTGCGGCGCGTGGTCGACCGCAACGAAGGCCCGCTGTCGGACGAAGTGCTGGTGCGGCTGTTCCGCGAAATCATGTCCGCGTGCCTGGCCCAGCAGGAGCCGCTGAAAGTCGGCTTCCTCGGCCCCGAGGGCACGTTCTCGCAGCAGGCGGTCTACAAACATTTCGGTCACTCGGCCAAGGCGCTGCCGCTGGCGACGTTGGAGGAAGTGTTCGACGAAGTCGCCGCCGGTCATGCCGACTTCGGCGTGGTGCCGGTGGAGAACTCCGGCACCGGCACCATCCAGTCCACGCTCGATCTGTTCCTCACTTCGCCGCTGATGATCTGCGGCGAAGTGGAACTGCGCGTCCACCAGTACCTGCTGTCGCGCACCGGCCATATCGAAGACATCGAGCGCGTGTATTCGCACGCCCTGTCGCTGGCGCAGTGCAAGGCCTGGCTGCGCCAGAACCTGCCGAAGGTCGAAAAGCACGCGGTGGTCAGCAATGCCGAAGCCGCGCGCCGCGCGCGCAACGCCGACGACGCCGCGGCCATCGCCGGCGAGAACGCGGCCCACGCCTACGGCCTGAAAGTGGTGGCCGGTCCGATCCAGGACCGCGCCGACAACACCACCCGATTCCTGGTGATCGGCCGCGCCTCGTTCCCGACCTCGGGCAACGATCGCACCTCGCTGCTGGTGTTCATCCGCGACCAGCCCGGCGCGCTGTACAAGATCCTCGAACCGTTGGCGCGGCGTTCGATCAGCATGAACCGCATCGAATCGCGGCCCGCCCACGGCGCGCTCTGGCAGTACGCGTTCTTCATCGACGTCAGCGGCCACGCCGACGAGTCGCCGCTGAAGGACGCGCTGGCTGAGATCGACAAGTTCGCCGGCGACGTGCGCGTGCTGGGGTCGTATCCGGTGGCGGTGCCGTAGGTCCAGCGATCGGAAACCGGAATCAGGCACGGCAAACGGTCATCTGTCATCCCGAATCCCCGGCTTCATCGGGGTGAGGGACCTGTTTCTGCTTGGATGTCCTGCTTGGATGTTCTGCTTCGATGCACCTTCACAGCAGGTCCCTCCCCCCGCCTACGCGGGGACTAAAGGCAAACGGCTCGGGATGACAACGGGCTCCGCCGCGGGTTTTTGCGACATCCGATCTTTGAATATGGTCATCGGCAATCTTCAATGAAACACACCGATCACGCATCCGAAACCTTCTTTTCCTCACTCGCCCAACCCGGCATCCAGCGCCTGCGCGCCTACGATCCGGGCCACGACCTCGTTGCATTCCGGCGCCGGTTCAAAGACCAGCATTTGGTCGAACTCGGCTCGAACGAAAACCCCTACGGCCCCAGCGCGAAAGCGAAGGAAGCCGTGCTCGGCGTGATCCACGACAGCTTCCGGTATCCCGATCCGCTCGGCGCCGACCTCAAGCGCGCGCTCGCCGCCAAGCACGGCATCGACACCGCGTCGATCCTGCTCGGCAACGGCTCACATGAGTTGCTGATGCAGTTCGCCCAAGTGTTCGCCGGGCCGGGCGTCGACGTGGTGGCGTCGCAGTTCGGTTTCGCGGTGTACGCCATCGCCGCGCAGGCCGCGGGCGCCACGCTGCGGGTCGCGCCGTGCAACGCCGACGACCACCCGATGCCGCGCGGCCACGACCTCAATGCCATCGTCGCCGCGGTCACCGATGCGACGCGACTGGTCTATCTCGCCAACCCGAACAATCCGACCGGCACCTGGTACGCCGCCGATGCCTTCGCCGCGTTCATGGCGCGGATTCCGCCCGATGTCGTGGTGGTGGTCGACGAGGCTTACGCCGAATTCGTCGACGCGCCGGGGTGGGCGTCCGCGCTGACCTTGCAAGAGAACCACCCGAACCTGATCGTCGCCCGCACCTTCAGCAAGGCCTATGCGCTGGCGGGGCTGCGCGTCGGTTACGCCATCGCGCATCCGGGCCTGATCGCGGTGGTGGAGCGCGTGCGCGAGAGTTTCAACGTCAACAGCGCCGGTCTTGCCGCCGCCGAAGCTGCACTGGGCGACAACGAACATATCGCCTGGGTGATCGCGCGCAATGCCGAGCAGCGAGCAGCGCTTGCGTCCGCGCTGCGTGCGCGTGGCTTGACGGTGTTCCCGTCGCAAACCAATTTCCTGCTCACGCAGTTCGCCGAACCGGGCGACAACGCGCGCGTCGCGAAGATCGAAGCGGCGCTGTGCGCCATCGGTATCGTGCTGCGACCGATGACCGGTTACGGCCTCGGCCACTGCCTGCGCATCACTGTCGGCAACGCCGACGAAAACCGGCGCCTGCTGGCCGGACTCGACAAGGTACTGGCATGAGCGGCATAGATAAAAAGGATTGGATCGTAGGCGCTGGCGCGCCGCTGCAGGGCCGCATCCGCGTGCCCGGCGACAAGTCGGTCTCGCACCGCGCGATCATGCTCGCCTCGCTGGCCGAGGGCGTGTCGCGTATCGACGGTTTCCTCGAAGGCGAGGACACCCGCGCCACCGCGGCGGTGTTCCAGCAATTGGGCGTGAAGATCGAAGCGCCGTCGCCGCAGTCGCGGATCGTGCACGGCGTCGGCCTGCGCGGCCTTCGTGCCAGCGCCGATGCGCTGGACTGCGGCAACGCCGGCACCGGCATGCGCCTGCTCGCCGGCGTGCTGGCAGGGCAGGCCTTCGACACCACGCTCATCGGCGACGCTTCGCTGTCGAAGCGGCCGATGCGGCGGGTGATCGATCCGCTGATGACGATGGGCGCGATCATCGACAGCGAGACCGGCGGCCTGCCGCCGCTGCGCATCCGCGGCGGCGCTGCGCTGCGCGGCATCGACTACGAATTGCCGGTCGCGAGCGCCCAGGTGAAGTCGGCGCTGCTGCTGGCCGGGCTGTACGCCGACGGCGACACCACCGTGCGCGAGCCGCATCCCACCCGCGATTACACCGAACGCATGCTGTCGGCCTTCGGCTGGCCGATCGAATTCTCGCCCGGCATCGCCCGCGTGCGCGGCGGCGCGGACGGGCGCCACGCGCTGCGCGCGACCGACGTTTCGGTGCCCGCGGACTTCTCGTCGGCGGCGTTTTTCCTGGTCGCAGCCAGCGTGATTCCCGGTTCCGATCTCACGCTCGAGGCGGTCGGCATCAATCCGCGTCGTACCGGCCTGCTGCAGGCGCTGCGGATGATGGGCGCCGACATTGTCGAAAGCCACGCGCGCAACCAGGGCGGCGA
>JAYUUH010000301.1:0-4250 GCA_043754745.1 Lysobacter sp. | reverse complement strand
CACAATGCCATCTGCCATGCCGAGACCTTCACCGCCGTCATCCCGGCGAAAGCCGGATCCAGCGTTCTTGTACCGATTAAAGGCTGAGTCCTGGCTTTCACCGGGATGACAGTTTTTTGGCCGCGTCGTTCCGAGCGCACCGCTACAATCCCGCGATGACCTCCGAAGCCATCGAACTCCAGGCACTGAAAGCCGACAGCTTCGGCCGCATCGCGTTGATGCGCGACGCGCGTGGCCTGTTCGTGCGTCGCGATTTGGTCCACGTACCGCTGTGGCTGCGGTTGCCGGCCTGGTGGCTGGCGCGGCGCGAGGCCCGTGGCCTGCAGCGGGTGCTGGGCGAGGACGCGGTGCCGCAGTTGCTGAACTGGGACGGCCGCAGGCTCGACCGCAGCTATCTCGACGGCGCGGCGATGTACCAGCGCCCGCCGCACGGCGACCTGGCCTATTTCCGGCTCGCGCGCCGGCGCCTGCAGGCGCTGCACCGGCGCGGCTTCGCCCACAACGATCTGGCCAAGGAAGCCAACTGGCTGGTGTTGGCCGACGGCACCCCGGCGATCATCGATTTCCAGCTCGCGGTCTGCGGCCCCGCACGCGGGCGCTGGATGCGCCTGCTGGCGCGCGAGGATCTGCGCCACCTGCTCAAGCACAAGCGCACCTATTGCCCGGACGCGATCACCCCGGTCGAACGCCGGCTGCTCAAGCGCCGCTCATGGGTGCGCGACCTGTGGTTCCGCACCGGCAAGCCCGTCTACCGCTTCGTCACGCGCAGGCTGCTGAAATGGGAAGACAACGAAGGACAAGGACCCAAACCATGAGAAAAGCCCCATGACCACACTTGCCGGCAAGACCCTCTTCATCACCGGCGCCTCGCGCGGCATCGGCCTGGCCATCGCGCTGCGCGCCGCGCGCGACGGCGCCAACATCGCCATCGCCGCGAAGTCGTCGGTGCCCAATCCCAAGCTGCCCGGCACCATCCACGACGCGGCCGATGCGGTGCGCGCCGCGGGCGGGCAGGCGCTCGCGCTGAAGTGCGATATCCGCGAGGAAGACGAAGTCCGCGCCGCGGTCGCGGCCACCGTCGACACCTTCGGCGGCATCGACATCCTGATCAATAACGCCAGCGCGATCTGGCTGCGCGGCACCCTGGACACGCCGATGAAGCGCTTCGACCTGATGCAGCAGGTCAATGCCCGCGGCAGTTTCCTGTGCGCGCAGGCCTGCCTGCCGCATCTGCTGCAGTCGCCGAACCCGCACATCCTCACCCTCGCGCCGCCGCCGAACCTCGACCCGAAGTGGTGGGCGCCGCATACGGGCTACACCCTGGCGAAGATGGGCATGAGCTTCGTCACCCTGGGGCTTGCCGCGGAATTCGGCCCACGGGGCATCGCCGTCAACGCGCTGTGGCCGCGCACGGTCATCGCCACCGACGCCATCAACATGATTCCCGGGGTGGAATTGGCGCAGTGCCGCCGGCCGGAGATCATGGCCGACGCTGCGCATGCGGTCTTCGTCCGCCCCGCCGCCGGCTTCCACGGTCGTTTCCTGATCGACGACGAGGTGCTGGCCGAGGCCGGCGTGACCGATCTGTCCGGCTACGCGGTCGATCCGTCGCAGCCGCTGCTGCCGGATCTGTTCCTCTGAGCGGCCTGTCCGACTCGATCGATCAAGCTCGTAGAGCGGCCTTCAGGCCGCTGCTCCCGATACGTAACCGTTTCGTTTTCGTCGGCCGTGGGCACGGCTTGGATATCGCCGCCGGTCGAGTTCTGCCTGGGCCGGTCTGAAGGCCGCTCTACGGGCCTGATCGGCAGATTTCAAATAGGCTCTGAGCGAGCGGCAGCTGCGCGAGCGCCGTTAAACTCGCAGCCCCACGTCAGGAGTCCAGCATGAAATACCTCCACACCATTGTCCGCGTCCGCGACATCGACGCCTCGCTGCGCTTCTACTGCGAAGGACTGGGCCTGAAGGAAATGCGCCGGATGGAGAACGCGGCCGGCAAGTTCACCCTCGTCTTCCTGGCCGCCGACGAAACCCCGGGCGCCGAGATCGAGCTGACCTACAACTGGCCGCCGCAAGACGGCTTGCCGGAAGAGGATTACGGCACTGCCCGCAACTTCGGCCACCTCGCGTTCCGCGTCGAGAACATCTACGAGACCTGCGCGCGCCTGCAGTCGATGGGTTACACCATCAACCGCCCGCCGCGCGACGGGCACATGGCGTTCGTGCGATCGCCGGACCTGGTGTCGGTCGAACTGCTGCAGGACGGCCATCTGCCGCCGCAGGAGCCGTGGGCGTCGATGGCGAACACGGGAGTCTGGTGATGACGCAGGGCGACACCGCGGCGCTGGTCGAGAAGGGTCAGCGCTATTACCTGCCGGTCTACAAGCCGCGCCAGCTGATCTTGGCGCGCGGCGAGGGCAGCCGGGTCTGGGACATCGAGGGACGCGACTACATCGATCTCAGCGCGGGCATCGCCGTTTGCGGCCTCGGCCACTGCGATCCCGATCTGGTCGCCGCGCTGGCCGAACAGGCCGGCAAGCTCTGGCATACCAGCAACGTCTTCTACAGCGAACCGCCGGTGCGCCTGGCCGAAGAGCTGGCGCAGGCCTCGCGCTTCGCCGAGCGCGTGTTCCTGTGCAATTCCGGCACCGAAGCCAACGAGGCCGCGATCAAGCTCGCGCGCAAGTGGGCGAGCGCGCAGGGACGCCCGCCCGAGCGCCGGGTGATCGTCACCTGCCACGGCAGTTTCCATGGCCGCACGCTGGCCGCGGTCACCGCCACCGCGCAGCCGAAATACCACGCCGGTTACGAGCCGCTGCCCGGCGGGTTCCGGCATGTCGATTTCAACGATCTCGAACAGCTCGAAGCCGCGATGGCCGGCGGCGATGTCTGCGCGGTGCTGATCGAGCCGGTGCAGGGCGAAGGCGGGGTGATGCCGGCCCGCGACGGCTATCTGGCCGGCGTGCGCGCGCTGTGCTACCGCCACGACGCGCTGCTGGCGCTGGACGAAATCCAGTGCGGCATGGGCCGCACCGGGCCGCTGTTCGCGCACTGGGGCGACGGCGTGGTGCCGGATATCGTGACATTGGCGAAAGCGCTGGGCGGCGGCTTCCCGATCGGCGCGCTGCTGGCCGGCCCCAAAGTCGCGGAAGCGATGCAGTTCGGCGCGCACGGCACCACCTTCGGCGGCAATCCGCTGGCGGCGGCGGTCGCGCGCGTGGTCCTGCGCAAGCTGTCGTCGCCGGAGATCGTCGCGAATGTCGACAAACAAAGCCGCGCGCTGCGCGACGGTCTCGCCGCGATCGATCGCGAGTTGAACCTGTTCGCCGAAGTGCGCGGCCGCGGGTTGATGCTGGGAGCCGTGCTCGCGCCGCAGTACGCCGGACGCGCCGGCGAGATCCTCGACCTCGCCGCGGCCGAAGGCCTACTGATGCTGCAGGCCGGACCCGACGTGCTGCGGTTCGTGCCGGCGCTGAATATCGACGACGCGGCGGTGGCTGATGGCCTCGTGCGTCTCGGGCGTGCGTTGCGGGCGTTCGCGAACGCGGCGCCCTTGTAGAGCGGGCTTCAGCCCGCCGCTTTCGCGATGCCGGAAGCGGGCTGAAGCCCGCTCTACGGATTTATGTTAACGCCTGCCGCAAATCCTCGATCAGGTCGTCCACATGCTCCAGCCCCACCGACATCCGCAGCAGGTTCTGCGGCGAGCGCGGGTTCGGGCCTTCGACAGAGGCGCGGTGTTCGACCAGCGATTCGCAGCCGCCCAGCGAGGTGGCGTTGGTGAAGACCCGCAGTTTCGCGGCCATCGCCAGCGCGGCTTCGCGGCCGCCGCGCAGTTCGATGCTCATCATCCCGCCGAAATTGCGCATCTGTTTCGCGGCGACGGCATGGCCCGGGTGCGACGCCAGCCCCGGGTAGTTCACCCGTTCGATCTGCGGCTGCGCGGCGAGGAAATCCGCGACCGCGCGCGCGTTGGCGCAGTGCATGGCCATGCGTGCGCCCAGCGAGCGGCAGCCGCGCAGGATCAGCCAGGCGCTGAAAGGCGCCAGCGTGGCGCCGGTGATGTGGACCCGGTGCGCGACCTTCGCGAAGAAATCATCGCGCTTCGCGAACACCAGCGCGCCGCCCAGCACGTCGCTGTGGCCGCCGAAATACTTGGTGGTGGAGTGCATGACGACATCCGCGCCCAGCGCCAGCGGGCGCTGCAGCAGCGGGGTGGCAAAGGTGTTGTCGACCACCGCCAGCGCGCCGGCGGC
>JAYUUH010000300.1:0-4251 GCA_043754745.1 Lysobacter sp. | reverse complement strand
ATGGCCTGAACATCTCCAGCGGCGCGACCTTCTGCCTCCGCTGGAACGATGCCGACGGCACCAGCGCCGATGACGGCCTGGCGATCGACGACTTCTCGCTCGCGGTCGGCGGCACCGGTGTACCCCTGGTCGCGGTCAGCGACGTCAGCGCATTCGAAGGCGATAGCGGCACCAGCGTCATGAACTTCGGCTTCGGCCTGAGCGCGCCGGCCGGCGCCGGCGGCGTGACCATCCAGTACGCCACTGCCGACGGCACCGCCACCGCGGGCAGCGACTACGTGGCCGCCACCGGCACCGCCACCATCCCGCAAGGCGCCACCTCCACCACGGTTGCGATCACCATCAACGGCGACACGGTGGCCGAGCCCAACGAAACCTTCTTCGTCAACATAACCGGCGTTTCCGGTGCGGTCGTCTCGGACGGCCAGGGCCTGGGCACCATCCAGAACGACGAAGTCACCCTCACCCCGATCGCGCAGATCCAGGGTTCGGGTCTGGTGTCGCCGCTGGCCGGCAGCATCGTCACCACCGAAGGCGTCGTCACCGCGCAGAAGTTCAACAACGGCTTCTTCCTGCAGAGCCAAACCGGCGACGGCAACCCGGCGACGTCCGAAGGCATCTTCATCTTCACTTCCACCGCGCCGCCGGCCACCGCCGCCGTGGGCAACCGCATTCGCGTCACCGGCACGGTCGGCGAGTTCACGCCCTCGACCAACCTCAACCAGTTGTCGATCACCCAGCTCGCTTCGGTCAGCTCGATCCAAGTGGTCGCCACCGGCGTCGCCCTGCCGGCGCCGGTCGAACTGACCAGTGCCGATTTCGGTCCCGGTGCGTTGCCGGGCACGGCCGAGAAGTTCGAAGGCATGCGCGTCAGCGCCGCCCGCAGCCGCGTGGTCTCGGGTTCCGACGGCAACATCAGCGAAGGCCCCGCCACGTCCACCACCACCGGCGTCTTCCATGTGGTGCTGTCCGACGTCGCCCGTCCGTTCCGCGAACCCGGCATCGGCATCCTCGACGCGTTCCCGATCCCGGCCGGCAAGACGCCGCCGCGCTTCGACACCAACCAGGAACGCCTGATGGTCCGCAGCCGCGGCCAGATCGGCGCGACCCCCATCGCCCTGGACGCCGACGCCGAAATCACCAACCTGATCGGCGTGCTCGATTACTTCTCGGGCACCTGGGCGGTCCTGCCCGACGCCGCCACGCCGCCCACCGTCACCGGCGGCAAGACGCCGACGGCCGTGGACACTGCGCGCTATGAGGACGTCACCATCGGTGCGTTCAACCTGCTGCGCTTCTTCGACGAAGTGAACGACAGCAACGGTGCGCCCACCCTCACCGCCGCCGCGCTCGACAAGCGCCTGACCAAGACCTCGCTGGCGATCTGCGACTTCGTGAAAGCGCCGGACATCCTGGGCGTGGTCGAAGTCGAGAACCTGCGCGTGCTGGGCCTGCTGGCCGACCGCATCAACGCCACGTGCGCCAGCGCGCCGACGTACGTGCCCTACCTCGTGAACGGCAACGACGTCGGCGGCATCAACGTCGGTTTCCTGGTCAGCGCCCGCGCGATCGGCACGGTTAGCCGCGTCGACGTGATCGAAGTGGTCCAGCTCGGCAAGGACACGCTGTTCACCAACCCGGACGCCTCCACCAGCCTGCTCAACGACCGTCCGCCGCTGCTGCTGCGCGCGGTTATCAATCAGGACAACGGCGCGTCCTACCCGGTCACCGTCGTCGTCAACCATCTGCGTTCGCTCAACGGCATCGACGACACCTCCCCCGGCAGCGGCGGCTGGGCCACCGACAGCGAGCGCGTGCGCGCCAAGCGCGTCCAGCAGGCGCTGTTCCTGGCCAACCTGGTCGAATCGCGGCAGCTGGCCGATCCGAACGAGCGGATCGTGCTGGTCGGCGACTTCAACGCCTTCGAGTTCAGCGACGGCTATGCCGACGTGCTGGGCATTCTCCGCGGCAACGAAGCCGCCGAGCCGAACGTGCTGACCTACGCGGCCAGCCCGATCACCGCACCGCTGATCGACGGCTCCGAGCTGATCATCGACCCGCTGGAACGCTATTCGTACGTCTTCGCCGGCAATGCGCAGACGCTCGACCACGTGCTGGTGAACGAAGCGATGGTGCTGGACGCGGCCGACCTGGTCGTCGACCACGCCCGCATCAATGCGGACTTCGGCGTGCACAATTTCGGCGTCGCTGGCAACGCGATCCGCGTGTCCGATCACGACCCGGTGCGCCTGGCGATCACCGTGGCGGATTTCCGCAGCGCCGATCTGTCGATTACCGCCGCAGCCACCCCGGCCACGGTCGCGGCCGGCGGCATCGCCACCTTCACCGCCAACGTCGCCAATGCCGGCCCGAACAAGGCCGCATTCCCCAGCGTCGCGCTGGTGTTCGATGCGCTGGTCGCGGTGACGGTCACCGCGCCGGCCGAGTGGACCTGCGCCGCACCGGTGCAGGCCGGCGGCACCACCACCGTGACCTGTACCGCGACCTCGCTGGAAGACAGCGGCCAGGCCGCCTTCAGCGCAGCCGTGACCGCACCGTCGCTGCCGACGGCCAGCACGCTCCAGATGGCGGCGGCCGTGGCTTCGCAAAGCCGCGACCGCAGCAACAGCGACAACAGCGCCACTGCCAGCGTCGCCGTCCAGGCGGCCTCACTGCCCAACGCCGACCTCGGCGTGCGCCTGATCGGTGGTCCGGTCGACACCATCCCCGCCGGCGGCATCGCGACGGTGGTGGCCCAGGTCCGCAGCAACGGTCCGAACCCGACCTCGCAGCCGACGGTGACCTTCACCGGCAACGTCGCCATCAACCGCGCCTCGGTGGCTCCGCCGAGCGGTTGGACCTGCGTGCCGGGTTCGCTTCCCAACGGCAACTTCAACATCGTCTGCACCGCTGCCGGCAGCTTCGCCAGCGGCGCCCGCGTCAACTTCACGCTGAACGTCACCGCACCGAACGTGCAGGGTCAGCCGACGCTGACGTTCAGCGCGACCGCTGGCGCCACCGCCACCAGCGATCCGCTGTCGGCCAACAACAGCGCGGGTCGCACGCTCCAGGTCACCGGCGCGCCGGCGACCGTTCCGGGCGGATCCGGCGCCGGCGGCTGATCGCCGACGCCCTTCGCGGCACCCCAGAAGCGCGGCTCCGGCCGCGCTTTTTTTTTTTTTGCGCGACGATTTTTGCGGCCACAACGCGCGCGCCATACGCGTCCGCACGCGATCCGTCATGACGCGCTGCGCAACGAAGGCTTTCGGCGGAGCGGGTATGATTCGCGCAACCGACGCACGAGACCCCCGCACGATGACCGTTGCAGCACGTTTCGAAATCGAGTACCTGCAGTACCTCGGCCCCGACGGCACGCTCGTCGCCGAGCCGCCCGCCGCCTTCGCCGATCCCGCCACGCTGTTGCCGCTGTTCAAACAGATGCTGTTCGTGCGCACCTTCGACAGCAAGGCCATCGCGCTGCAGCGCACCGGCAAGCTCGGCACCTACGCCGCCTGTCTCGGCCACGAAGCCACCCATATCGGCATCGGCGCGTCGATGCGGCCCGAGGACGTGTTCGCGCCCAGCTATCGCGAATACGGCGCGCAGTTCATGCGTGGCGTGCGCCCGCGCGAAGTGCTGCTGTACTGGGGCGGCGACGAACGCGGCAACGACTTCGCCGTGCCGAAGCACGACTTCTCCTGGTGCGTGCCGATCTCCACGCAGTGCCTGCACGCGGCCGGCGCCGCGCTGGCGTTCAAACTGCGCAAGGAACCGCGCGTGGCCGTGACTACCTGCGGCGACGGCGGCAGTTCGAAGACCGACACCTACGCCGCGATCAACTCGGCCGGCGCTTTCACCCTGCCCTTCGTCCAGTGCATCATCAACAACGGCTGGGCGATCTCGGTGCCGCGCGCGGCGCAGACCGGCGCGCCGACGCTGGCGCAGAAGGGAATCGCCGGCGGGCTGCACTGCCTGCAGGTGGACGGCAACGACCTCATCGCGGTGATGGAAGGCATGCGCCGCGCACTGGATCGCGCGCGCAGCGGCGGCGGCGGCAGCGTCATCGAATTCCTGACCTATCGCCTGCACGACCACACCACCGCCGACGATGCCCGCCGTTACCGCGGCGAGGAAGAAGTGAAAGCCGGGTGGGCGCGCGAGCCGGTAATTCTAATTCACTAAGTATTTTTTCCTGCTTACAGCTAACACATAAACGCCTCACCAAACGCTGGCCAATCGCAATGTTAACGG
>JAYUUH010000299.1:0-12921 GCA_043754745.1 Lysobacter sp. | reverse complement strand
GGCGGTGTCGACCTGCGCGGGCGATTGCGACAACGCCTGCGCATGCGCTTCGCGCTGCGGTTCCAGGTCGCGTCCGCGCAGCAATGCCTGCGGCGGGCTGTCGGCGATGCCGTCGGCGGTCGCGAGCGATAGCCGCGGCTGCTGCGCGTCGCGTTGCAGATGCGGGCGACCGCGCGCCTGCCAGCGCTGCAGATCGACCAGCCAGCAGGCGTCGTGGATGGCGTTCTCCGATACCTTGCGCCCGACCAGCCAGGCGTCGTCGCCCAGCGCGGCGATCAGCAGTTCGACCAGTTCGGGCGCCGCCGCGCCTTTCGGTCGCAAAGTTTCGATCACCAGATGACCGCAGGCCTGAACCAGGCAGTAGCGCACGCCGCGCTCCGCAGCGAGCGATAGCAACCGGTCGGGCTCGCTGTGTTCGACCATCGTCCCGTCATACGACCAGCGCGACCACGCGAACGTGAGTTCGCGACAGCGTTCGCCCAGCGCCGCGTCGCGCAATCGGTCGCGCACGTCCAGCACGCCGTAGACGAAAGTGGGCGGCGTCTTCATGCGACAGACTCCGGCGCGTTTTCCGTACGCTGCGGCCGTCCCCACACGACGAGATCCTCGCCGACCGGAACATAGCGCGGGTGCGCGATGCGCGTGTGCTGTTGGCGCAGCAATCCTTGCCGCGGCGCGAAGGCGGGCACGCCGCCCACCATCAGCGGCGCCACCGTCAGCACCAGCAGATCGAACAATTGCCGGTTGACGATCTGGGTGAGAATGCGCCCGCCGCCTTCGATCATCAGGTTGCGCATGCCGCGCTGGCGCAGCTGCGTCATCAGCGCGACGAGATCGACGCGATCGGCGTTGTCCACGGGAACGATCAGCACGTCGGCGCCCAGCGCTTCCAGTCGCTGCACGCGCTGCGGATCGGCGCGATGGGTGGTGGCGATCCACACGCGCCGGTCCGGATGCGCCAACAGCCTGGCGTCGATCGGAAAGCGCAAACGACTGTCGACGACGATCGGCTGCGGATGATGGCCCTCCGCTTCGCGAACGGTGAGGCTGGGATCGTCGGACAGCACCGTGCCGATGCCGACCAGGATGCCGTCGTGCGACGCGCGCAGCCGATGGGTGAAACACCGTGCGGCGTCGCCGCTAATCGCCAGCGGCCGATCCTCGACGCCGGCCGCGCAGCCGTCCAGGCTCTGCGCGTAGCTCAGGGTCACGAATGGACGTGCGGTCATCGGCTGCATGCGGGTGTGTTCGAGCAGGTCGAACAGCGCGTCCATGGCCGGCATCGCAGCGGCGGTGGCGTCGCTGGCCGGCGCGTCCAGCAGATGGCCCATGCGTTTGGCCTTGGTGTGCAGGTAATCGCGATTCTGCGGTCGCGGCTGGATCACCAGCGGTACGCGTGCGGCGACCTCGATGCCATATCCGGTCAGGCCGGCGACCTTGGCCGGGTTGTTGGTGAGCAGTTGCACCGTGTCGATGCCCAGCGCGCGCAGGATCTGCGCCGCGACGCCGTAATCGCGCGCATCGGGCGGATGACCGAGGCGGAGGTTCGCATCGACGGTGTCCAGGCCCTGATCCTGGAGGTTGTACGCGCGCAGTTTCTCCGCCAGCCCGATGCCGCGGCCTTCCTGGCGCAGATACAGGATCACGCCGCGGCCGGCGGACGCGACGCGATGCATCGATTCGGTCAACTGTTCGCCGCAGTCGCAGCGGCGCGAGCCGAGCACGTCGCCGGTGAAGCACTCGGAGTGCAGGCGGACCAGCGGCGGCGGGCCATCGCGCAACTCGCCCATGTACAGCGCGACGTGCTCCTTGCCGTCGAACCCGGCGAACACGGCGGTGTGGAAATCGCCCGCATCGATCGGCATGCGCGCGCAGGGCACATCGAGCTTCTGCTGCGCGCCGTTGCGAGCGGTTACGCTCGTGGTCGTCGCATGTCCGGTCATGGCGCGGGCTCCAGTTCGGTGCGCGGTTGCATCACGGCCTGCATCCGCGCTGTTTCGAAGGCGAGGCCGGCGGCCACCGCGTCGTCGGACGCGGTCTGCGGCATGAGGTCCTGCAATTGTTGCCACAGCTCGTAGAACTTGGTGAGGCTCGGCGCCTGCTCGAACAGCATCGGCGGACGCGGCTCCCACGGTTTGTAGCGGCCGGCCATGTGCACGATGCGCGCGTCGTGGAAATGCAGGCGATGCGCGCGGCGGATCTTCGCTTCCAGCACCGGCATGTAGTTGTAGCGGCCGTCTAGCAGCGTCGCACGGCCGGCGAAACGACGGTTGAGGATCAGTTGATCGGTCCACCCGAGCGTTTCCACATCGGCCCATGTCGCAGGATCGATATCCGCGACCAGGCGGTCGCGCAGCGATCTGTCCAGCATCGCCGGTCCGATCGACAGCACGCCGGTGTTGAAGCAGTGGCTCAATTCGGCGCCGTAGCGGCGCCGGTTCGCGATGCGCGCCGCGGCGGCATCGCCGAGCAGTTCGTCGTAGTGGCTGCCATCGCCGCAGGCCAGCAGCGGATGCGCATCGAAGAACAGCGCCGAGAGGTCGCCGGTGACGAACGCATCGCTGTCGATGTAGACGACGCGTTCGAAACGATCAAGGCCGAACGCCTCCAGCGACGCGAAGCGCGGGCCGGCGGCGCGCAATTCCGGAATGACTGCGGCGAGCGCGGCGACGCGCTGTTCGAGATCACGACCGGGGCGGATGAATTCCAGCGGGCCGAGTCGCGCAAGCCGCGTCCGCGACGCATCGCCCAACGACCCGTCGCACAGCACGAGGATGCGGCCGCGGAACCACGGATTGTTGCGCAGGAAACTGAAGATCAGCATTTCCGTGCCGGCGACGAAACCGTCGTCGGAGATCGTTAACAGACAGTACGATGTCGATGTCATGGCGTGCTCAATGCGTCGTGTCGTCGACCGGTATCCGGTCGAACAGGAAACTCATGTCGCCCATGCCGAACGGCCAGCCGGGTTTGTTGGTGGCGGGCGCATGGCAGGCGAAACAGTCGCGGCCCATCAATGGCGTCGCGCCGGGCGTGGCGACCATGCAGGTACCGTCCTGCATCCAGGTTTCCATCGAGGTGTTGGCCAGCCGTAGGTCGCCGGCCCGCGCGCGCTGCGGCGCGGTGGTGGAACCGGCGCAGGTGCTCGGGAACCGCGAACGCGGCGGCTGCGTCGTCAGCATCGGGCCATCGTCGTAGCGGAAACAGCCGACGCCGGGCGCGTGCCCGGCCATGTAGACGGAACCGATCAGCGCGTAATAACGCCATTTGTCCGCGAGCGTGGCGGGGAAATCGTCCGCCAGAGCTTGATTGAGACACGCGACCTGCTCGCCTTCCGCACCCGAACCCCTGCAGCGCGGCAGCGCCACGGTGCGGCACACATTGACGCGATGGAATCGCGCGTTGCTATCGTGGTTGGCCGCAGCGTCGTTGAGCGATGTGCGACGCGGGTCGGTGTTGCACAACGGCGTCGCCGAAGGTGCGCCGCAAGTCTGGTCCTGCAGGGTCTGGCCATCCGACGCCACCGTGTATCCGTATGCGCCATCGGGCACTGCGCAGCGTGTACCGTCGCCGCCCTGCGCGCGATAACTCGTCCAGTCGAACAGATTCCATTCCGGCAATGTCGTCCCGGGATGCAACGGATCTGCCGGCGCGGGTGCGATCGGCGCGCTGCCGCCGGGCGAACAGTCGGGCGCGTTCGCCACGTGTTCGAACGTCGCCCAGGTCATTTCGCCCAGCGTCGGCGTCTTCTGCACCAGATGCAGGCCGATCAATCCCCACCAGTGGCCGCGCGCATCGCGCTCGCAGTGCATCGTCGCCGCAGGGCAGGGCCTGCCTGCGGGAAACGAGCGCCATGACGTCTTGATGCTGAGTACGCCGGGCGTCTTGTTCGAACCCGAGGGCAGCCACACGCCGCCGCGGGACGGGTCGCGCTGGAAGGCGGCTTCCGCCGCGGACAACACTTCGGCGCGATAGGTGCGCGAGGTCGTGAGGTAATCGACGAACACCTTGTTGACGCGCACGTCGTAACCGACGGCATGATGCGCGCTATCGATCAGTTCGAAACTGTCGCCGGGCTGTCCTTCGCGCGAGGTCTTGCGCAGCGCGCGCGTCGACAGCGGCTTGAAGCCTTCGCGCCAGCGCGGTGCGGCGCCGTCCTGCGGGATTGCGTCGTACCACGGCGCCAGCGACATCAAGCGCGGGTGTCCACCGCCGCCGTCGTGTGCGAGGTACAGGAAATTGTTGAGTGCGAATCGCTGCATCGCGCAGTTGTCCGCCTGTGCAGAAACATCGGTCCACAGGCGCTTGCCGTCCACGCCGGCGATGCCGCACTCCGGGTTTGCGTCGGTGGCGACGCGCATGGGCTGCCGGTCGAGTGCGTTCTCGCGAGGCGCGCAGGCCGGAGTCAGGACAAACAGCACGGCGAATACCGCACAGGCTGTTTTCATTGACTTCCCTCCCTGAAGACGACGGCAGCGAACCGCCCTGCTGCGCGGCCACTGTACGGGAAATCGATGTGCGAGGGAATCGATGGCACGGTGCGGCGAAGGCGCGCCGCTGAGGTCTCGCGTGGCGTCTCCGTCCTGTTTTCCGCATGCATTTCGCGCATCGGCCCAACGATGTTCCTGTCTCATTCGCCGGCTCGAGCTTCGCCATCAAGGGAACCTCGGGAATCTCCCCAGTGAGCAATGAATTCTGCATTGCCTTCTTCGAGACATCATCGCGAATGCGGTACGACCGGCTTCGCTCTTCGGATCCCGAAAAGGGATCCGGCGCTGTCTTCGGAGCTTCAGGGCCGGCCCGCGAGCCCTGAGAAGAATGCCGTCGACCGGCAGTCAGAAACCTGCGGCGAGTGTCATCATTTGAGACTCTACCCGGCTATGATTTGGACCAACAGGGAACAGTCGGGATTTCGGATGCGAAACCGGTACGAGGGCGCTGTGCAGCGCCGTGGCTCGATGATGGTGAGGGCAGGCGCTTTGGAGGGACGGATGCGGATCGGATTCGCAACGATGTTGCTCACCTTTCTGGTGGGATTGGGGCATCCGGGCGCCATCCCCAGTTCGTACGCGCAATCTTCATCCATTCCCTTCGATCTGATCGGCGACCAGTCCGTCGCGAGTCTGGCCGGCGAGTTGCCTGCGCACGACGCCACCGTCGGCCGGCTCGCGGGTTCGGCCGGGGTCTCCGGCGGTTCGGCTTCTTACGAAATCCCCATCGCGGTGCCGCCCGGGCGTCGCGGCATGCAGCCGTCGATCTCCCTTAATTACAGCAGCCGCGCCGGCAACGGCATCGCCGGCATGGGTTGGTCGCTGTCGGGCCTGTCGTCGCTGCACCGCTGCCCGCAGACGCTGGAGCAGGACGGCCAGATCCGCGCGGTCCAGCTCGACGCCAATGATCGGCTGTGCCTCGACGGCCAGCGCCTCGTCGCCACCAGCGGCGGCTACGGCGTCTCGGGCACGACCTACGGCACCGAGATGGAATCCTTCGCGCGCGTGACCCAGATCGGCGGCGACCTGACATCGGTCGCCACCTACTTCAAGGTCGAGCGCAAATCCGGCGAGATCGCGTACTACGGCAATGCCGGTACCGGCGCTTCGCCCGCGCGCGTGGTGCCCGGCGGTGTGAGCGTGCCGCTGACCTGGATGGTGTCGGTGGTGCTGGATCGCGTCGGCAACGCGATGCATTACGCTTACACCAGCTACGGCGACGGCGAGACCCTGGTGAACGGCATCTGGTATACCGGCACAGCCAGCGCATTGGGCAATCGGCGTATCGCTTTCAACTACGAAGACCGCCCCGTAGGCGCCGGCACCAACGACCGCTCCTCGTCGTATCTGGCCGGCGGCCTGACCCGGCAGACCAAGCGCCTGACGTCGATCGTCACCTTCGTCGACAGCACGCCGGTGCGCAGCTACGTGTTGAGCTACGGCAGCGGCGTGAGCACGTCCACCGGGCGCAGCCTGCTGCAGTCGGTGGCCGATTGCGCCTACGACGGCGCCAGTTGGGTCTGCAAACCGCCGACCACGTTCGAATGGCAGCAGGGCCCCCTCGCCCGCACGCTCAAGCAAATGGCGTTGATGCCCCAATTCACCGGCATTGGGCACAGCAGCATCCGGCCAATGGGCGATATGGATGGCGATGGTGCCACCGAGGTTCTGGTCGATTCCAATACCATCGTTTCCTTAACGCCCGAACGCACCACGCGCTGGTCGATGCCCATTCCACCGCTGTATGCGATCTTCAATCTGGGTCATGCGGCGGACTTCAATCAGGACGGTCGGGTCGACTTCCTGGCCCGCGATACCGCCACCAACCATATCGTGGTCCGCACATGGAGTGGATCGCCGACGGACACCAATTTCGCGACCGCCTTCGGCACGATCCTTGATACCGGGATTACGGTGACCGGCATGGCCGGCACCAACACGATCGACGGTCTGGTGCACGTAGGCGACATAGATGGCGATGGTCGTTCCGATTTTGTGATCAATCGGAGGCAGGCCAACCCAACCACCGGCTGCGTCAACAAGGTGTATGTCTACCGCAACACTCCGAACGGGACGTCCCCGCCGACCTTCGTCGAAGTCGCCAATCACTGCCTGAGCGGTTATCTCGCCAATGCGGTGGTCTGGTTCACCGAAAGCGTGCAATCGGTACGCGACTTCGACGGCGACGGATTGACGGATCTGTGGATCCAGACTGCGGAGATCCAGTGGAGCGACGGCAGCGCCAAGGGCTACCGCCTCGACCGCATCCTGTTCGGCGCCAAGTCCGGCGGTACGTATTCGCTGGTGCAGAAATCGTTCGCGACCTTGTTCCCGTCGGCGCATCCGCGCACCTCGATCGAGGCCAATCCCGGCCTGTTCTCGCTGTGGACCGACGTCAACGGCGACGGGCTCGACGATTGGTTGTACATAGGCAGCAACGTGAAGTGGGCGCTGCGCTACAACCGCGGCGGCGTTCTCGGACAACCCTACAACCTCAATACCAGCGTCGGGCTGGCCGGCTGCGGCGATGGTTCCGGCCAGAGCAATACGCGCTGCGCCGAAGTCTGGCAGCCGTGGCAGGCCCAGCATCTGCAGCCCGCCGACACCGACGGCGACGGGCGCAGCGAACTGCTGTTCCCGACCGCCTTCGCGGCCAACGTCTGCGTATTCAAACCCGTCGACAACGGCGCCTGTCCTGGCGGCGACGGCACCGGCCCGGCCTGCCAGCAGCGCTGGGTATGTCCGGAAAACCCGGTCACCGCGCAGGCGCCACCGCTGATTTCGCGCGTGCTGAGCGATATGGACGGCAACGGGCATCCGGAGCCGGAAACGCTGCACGGCGAAATCACGATAGGCACCCATAAAACGGGTTGGACCGACTTCAGCACCTACAAGATGAGCGAGCTGCGGATCACCGAGGCGGCCGACGGCACGCCCATGGTCGCCACCGCCGCCACCAATCTGCTGTCCGGCGCGTTTAATGATTCTTCCGACGACCTGTACGGCGACGGCCATGCCGACACGCTGGTGCGGACCTCGCCCGAATACGGGTCGCGCGACGAGTTCGGCATTCCGGTCGAACGCGGCGACGGCACCGCGATCAGCGAGACCGACTCGCCGCGCACGTTGCCCAACGGTCTGCCGATCTTCACCGGCAAGGTGTTGATCAACGAGAACGAAGGCCCCGGCGCGGCCAAGAACCAGGACGGCATCACCCCGCAGACGCAGGACATGTTGAAGATGGTCACCGACGGCTTCGGCCAGCAGGTGGTCTGGAACTATTCGCCGCTGGCGGGCGAGGCCGGGCGCACGGTAGGGATGACGCCGCTGTACACGGTGCCGATGGTGGCGTCGCAGCGCTACATCGACGAGCGCCACATCTATTTCACCTCCTCGATGCAGGTGGTGGATTCGATGATCCAGAGCGACGGCATCGGCGGCTTCCGCAGTTGGCGCTACGGCTACGGCGAGGCGATGTACAACACCCAGGGCCGCGGGTTCCAGGGCTTCCGCACGATCATCGAAGAGGACGTGCTGGCGGGCCTGCGCACCACGACGACGTTCCACCAGAAGTTTCCGCTGACCAGTCAGCCGGAGCGGGTGGTGACCAATCCGATCTCGCGCAGCGGCGAAGACGGTCCGATCAGCAAACAGTTCTACGCTTGGCGCTGCGACCGCAGCAACCGCGCGAACGCGACCGCGTGCGTGCCGGCGCTGGGCACGCCGACGCGCTACTTCCCGTTCCTCGACGTGAAGGAGAGCTGGAGTTACGACGCCACGACGGCCGCGGCCGGCGGTACGCCGGCGATATTGGGATACACGCAGGAATCGGCGGCCAGCAGCGCGGGCTGCACCGCGGCGTTGGCCTCGACCTCGGGCTACGACGCCCACGGCAACCTGACCGCGCGCACCGTCTACAGCGGCGACCTGGGCAGCGGCACGGCCAGCGGCACGCGCGCGCGTCTGGACTGGCAGTGTGTGAGCGAGAGCAACACCTATACGGTGGATACCGCGAACTGGTGGCTGGACAAACTGACCGCGAAGTCCGCGACCACCTCGGTGAGCTGGGACGCTGGTCAGCACGCGCTGCCGTCGGGCACCGCCAACCCGATGCGCACGGTGAGCAGCAGCTACGCCTGGAACGCCGACCGCACGCTGTCGACGGAGACGGTGCAGGCGGGGGTGACCAACCAGCAGCGGGTGACGGCGTACACCTATCCATCGAGCAACAACTACGGCCTGCCCACGGGCGTGGCGGTGAGCGCGGACGGCGACGCCAACGGCACGCGTTCGACCGGCACCAGCTACACGGCGGACGGGTATTTCCCGCTGGCGGTGGTGAACGCGCTGAACCACAGCGCAACCACGACGGTGCGGCCCGGCGACGGCCAGCCCGGGAGCGTGACCGACGCCAACGGGCTGCGTACGCTGATCGAGTACGACGCGTTCGGATTCGCGGTGCGCAAGAAGTTCCGTGGCGCGACCGATGCGGTGTACCTGGCACCGGACCAGCACATATCGGTGATCCGCTGCCTGCCGTCGAACTGCTGGCGCCCGGTGGAGCAGTACCAGGTGACGACGGTGCAGGACGGCAGCCCGACGCGGATCGAACGCTACGACGCGCTGGGCCGGGCGTCGGTGGCGGCGGAGAAGATGCTGGACGGGGACTGGTCGCACGTGATCAGCGAGTACAACGGCAAGGGCCAGCTGGTGTGGCGGACGGAGCCGCTGATCTCGTACCAGCCGACCTGGGTGTGGACGACGTACTTCTACGACGATCTCCTGGGCCGGATGACGAAGAAGATCGTGCCCAAGCAGGGTGAGGACGGCCGCGGCGACATGGTGACCGACTACGTCTACGCCGGGCGCACGACGAACATCCAGGTCTGCGGCAGCGCGGAGAGCGGCACCGGTAGCTGCCTCAACCTCAGCCGCACCACCGACAGCCTGGGGCGCTATGTCGAGACACGGGAAGCGCTGAACGGGCGGACGCGGTTCTGGTACGAAGCGAACGGCAACGTGGCCGCGATCGAGGACGCGAACGGCGTTGTGACCAAGGCGGGCTACAACAGCATCGGCCAGCGCACGGGGGTGAACGATCCGAACCAGGGCGCGTGGAGCTTCGTGTACAACGCGCTGGGCGAGGTGACCGGGCAGACGGATGCGCGCGGCATCGCGACCCAGGTCGGCTACGACAAGCTGGGCCGCCCGTACTGGCGCACGGCGACGGTGGACGTGACCGGCGACAACGTGGCCGACACGGTCAACGACAGCTGGACCTACGATCCGCTCAACGCCAAGGGCGCACCGGACGCGAGCCTGCGCCAGATCAACGGCGCGACGGAGCGCTGGACGGGAACGGCCTACGACGCGCTGGCGCGTCCGTTCCACACGACGGTGGTGCAGGCTCTGGCCAGCGGCACGCAGCAATACACGCAGCGGACGAAGTACGACAGCTACTACGGAAGGCCGGTAGGGCAGGAGTTCCCCAACGGCGAAGCGGTGCAGGTGCTGTACTCGATCTACGGCCAAGGCATCGCCGAGAAGGAGCCGGTGAGCGGCGTGGAATACCGGCGCACGAATGCGGTGAGCGCGCGCGGCCAGGTGACGCAGGAGACCTTCGGCAACGGCGTCACCCTCACCCCGACGTACCAGTTCCAGACCGGCCAGCTGACCGGGCTGACCTACAGCGGCACCGGTGGCACCCTGCGCCAGCTGGGCTACGGCTACGACGTGTTCGGCAACCTCAAGCGCCAGAGCTTGGGCGGCGGCGCGAGCCGGGAGGACTACAGCTACGACCAGTTGCACCGGCTGGTGCAGTCGATCCGATCCGGCGCGGCCAGCGGCACGGTGAGCTACGGCTTCGACGCGGTGGGCAACCTGACGAAGAAGAGCGACTTCAGCGCCAACACCGCGAACGCGTACAGCTACACCGGCGCGACCTGCGGCGGCGGCGCGAACGCGGTGAAGTCGGTGCAACTGGCGGCGGGCGGCACAAGAACCTACTGCTACGACGCCAACGGCAACCTGATCGGCGATAACGCGGGCCTGAGCCTGAAGTACGACCACCAGAACCTGCCGGTGGTGGCGCAGCGAGGTGCGCTGCGGGACGACTTCCGCTACGGCACGGACGGCATGCGGACCCGAAGCTGGGGCAGCGACGGCGCGCGGGTGTACCTGCCGGGCTACGAGCACCGCACCGACACCGGGGAGACCAAGGTCTACATCGGTGATTACGCGGTGATCAGCAGGACGGGATCGACGCGAAAGGTCGAGTACCTGCTGAAGGACCGGCTCGGCAGCGTGGATGCGGTGGCCAACAGCAGCGGTGCGGTCACCGAGACGCGTGGCTACGACGCGTTCGGCAAGCCGCGCTCAGGCACCTGGAACGACCTAAGCCCGGCGAAGATCGCAAGCACGGCGGTCACCCCGAAGGGCTTCACCCCGCACGAGCACCTGAACGAGCTGCAGCTGATCCACATGAACGGCAGGATGTACGACTACAACGTCGGCCGGTTCATGGGCGTGGACCCGTTCATCCAGTTCCCGTTGAACTCGCAGTCGTTGAATCCGTACAGCTACATCCTCAATAATCCGTTGTCTGGGACGGATCCATCCGGCTACGCTGCGTGCGGCGCCGAGGTGAAGAATGGTGAGGTTTGTCAGGTTGAAGTGACGCAGAAGGTCGCGTCACGCGATGAGGGTTCTCGCATCGTAAAGACTACAACTGAGACGAAGACGTATACCGTTGCGAATAATGGCGGTGTCATTTATGCGACGGAAGGCAGCGGAGCTAAGGCGAATGCTGCAATTCAGTCGATGACTTATGGGTCCGCAAAAGATCGGTCTAACGGTCCGAGCATGCAGGCAACACCGAAGAAAGTGGGTGAGCGGCCTGCGAATGGTGTGATGTGTTCAAAGGCGGGTACAAGTTGTGAAGCCGAGCAATACTTGTACGATCCAAGCGAGCCTAGTGATCTCGCAAAGAAGGTCGGTGATGTAATAGGGTCTTTCAGGCCTCGAAATGATGAAGGCTATAGAAACAATCCGTTGACGGGCCAGCCGGTTCCTAACCCGATGGAAACACGGATGAATACAGTGGGCAATGTTGTTGCCTTCGTGATGCTCGGTAGAATTCCTCTGGGTAACGGCCCTCGAGTTGCTGCTAGCGCAGAAGAAAGAGCTGATCTTGCGCTCAAGATGGGGAGAACGAGTGGCGCAGCGGCGGAGTTGGTTGCAGGTGGTCGTGTGTTTACAGACGTCAGCACAAATGAGCTGCGTTCGTTTCTGCCAGAGATGCAAGCTGCTTTAGCACGGGTTCAGAACAAAGCGCCTTGGCATGGTCAGTGTGCCGAGATGGGTTGTTTGAATCAGGCGCTCAGGGCCGGTATCAACCCGGTAGGTGGTACCAGTCGTGCCGTTGCGATCGGAACGTCAAGACCAGGTCATGGTGTGCTGAAAATGACTTGCTCAAGTTGCCAAGGCGTGCTCAAGGAGTATGGAGTTAACTATGTCTATTGATGAAGCCAAGGTCGGGAGGTTGATGGCAACACTGGCAATGATTGGCGAGGAGAAAAGGCAAAGCGCCGCTTTAATGCCGGAATTATGTAGCTTAGTCGAGCGTCATGAGGATCTGCTGCCGCATGAGCTGAAGATGTATGTAGCGTTGGCATCTCGGTATTGGAAAAGTCGTGTTGGAAGTTCAGAAGATATAGTGGCGGCGCGTGCTGCGTGTTGGAAATTTTTAGATGAAAAAGGGCGATCAACAGGAATAGTAGATGCTGAAGATGCGGCAATACGTGCGTTGATCTGTGTCTTGTATGACGAATCTATTGATGCAGATTTTCTTGATGATGCAACTTATTGGTTCTTCTCTGTCCTGAAACACATTCGTGAGAGCGATCCTTATGTGGACGAGAAGATCGAAAATCTGATTGCAGCATGGGGCGGCCGTAACGGCTGAAACCCGTAACCCGTAAGACGGGTTAAATCCGCACTGCGTAGGCGGATCTTGTACTCTCCGAGGTGATGCGACGAACCGCACGTTGACCACAAGCCCCCCCACGTGTGGGGCTTGTGCGTTGTGGGTGTTGGGTTATCCGCCCTTCTGCTGCAGGACCGACGTCCCTCCGCTTTTGAGTATCAGCCCAATCTGGAGTCCAATTCCCCAGCGAGAGGAGATTGGACGTGAAGAAGCGGTTTACCGTAGAACCGACAGAAGATTGGGACACCCACAATTCAGATGTTCCCGACAAGCGGCCGAGAAGTTTCTTGGCACTGGCTGCAAGCGCACAAGCCCAGCCGATGCGGGGCTTGTGCGTTATAGACGTTGTGAATCGCCCCCCATTCAGTAGACATCTTCGAGTCGTACATTACGGCAACGACGGAGGTGGATATGAGCGGCAAGCGTTACACGGACGAGTTCAAGTCC
>JAYUUH010000298.1:0-4261 GCA_043754745.1 Lysobacter sp. | reverse complement strand
CCGTCTTAGCGGGTTTATCTGGCTTGAAGTTTCCAAATTTTCGGCGCATACAGGCGATATCCGGGCTTTTCCGTACCTTCGCCGATCGCATCGGGCCGCCCGGCCGGTGCGTCGCCAACAACTTGGGGAACTTCCATGAGCAATATCGAAAAACTGCAGCGCACTACCCAGCTCAACACCATTCGCGTCGAATCCTCTCCCAACGGTTCGGCCCACTGGATGTACATGCATGCCGATATCGACTGGGGCGTGAGACCGTGTTTCCGCACCAATCTCATGGAAGACATGTGGTCGTTCCTCACATCGATCACGCTGCGCGACTCGCAGCGCCAGGCCGGTGAACTGCGGCATGTCGTCATCGCATCGAAAGCCCAGGCATTCAATCTCGGCGGCGATCTCCATCTGTTCGCGCAGCTGATCCGCGACAACAACCGGCAGAAACTCCTCGAATACGCGCGTCGCTGCGTCGATGGCGTCTATCACATCCACACCGGCCTCGGCGGCGACGTGCGCACGATCGCGCTGGTCCAGGGCGACGCGCTGGGCGGCGGGCTGGAACTCGCGCTGTCCTGTCACACCATCGTCGCCGAAGAAGGCGTCAGCATGGGCTTGCCCGAGGTGCTGTTCGGTCTGTTCCCGGGCATGGGCGCGTACTCCTTCCTGCGCAAGCGCGTTTCATCGCAGCTCGCCGAAAAAATCATTCTCGAAGGCGACATCTACAGCAGCGACGAAATGTACAAGCTCGGCATCGTCGACGTGCTGGTCCCGAAAGGCGAAGGCGAGGCTGCGGTGGAAGCGCTCATCCGCAAACAGCAGCGCAGTCCCCACGCCCACCTCGCAATGAATGCGGTACGCGGCATCGCCGAACCTGTCGGCTACAACGAATTGATGGGCATCACCGAAGTGTGGGTCGACACGGCGCTGGCCCTCGGCGAAAAATCGCTGCGGACGATGGAGCGCATCGTGAAGGCCCAGGAACGACTGACGCACAATGTCGCCGCCTGATATCGGGACGATCGTGGGCGATCAGGTTCAGGGCATTCCGTCCGCGCCGCTGTCGTCGCGCGCATGGCGCATCGCCTCGCGGGCCTGCAACGCGACCCGCCCCTGCATCATGTGCTCGCGCATGCTCGCAAGCCGCGCCTTCCATTCCTTCGACAACTGCCATTCGGGAATCAGCATGATTTCCCCGCAGCCGTCGCGCAGGCGCACCAATCCCAAGTTGCTGGCCACGCCCTTGAGGGCGTGGGCATGTTCCCGCACTTGGTCCCAGCGACCGGCGAGGCTGTCTTTCTCCAGGCCGGAGAGACACTCCCCCGCGTCCTGCAGACACTGGCGGATGAACTTCGCCATGAATGCGTCGCCCATGCCGAGCGAAGCCAATTCATCGAGCACCGACGGATCCATCATCGCGTCTCCCGCACCGATCTCGGCGCGCCCGGCCTGCGCCACCGGCGCGCTGGACTGGGGAGAGGCGATTTCGGCGAGGCAGTCGAGAAGCCTTGCCGCAGAGACCGGCTTGGCGATGAACGTCCGTGCGCCAGCTTCCTCGCAGCGCTGGATGGAATCCGGGGTGACATCGGCGCTGAGCACGATTACGGGCGTCTGCCGGCCAGTGCCGGCTTCCATCACCTTGAGTTGACGGAGCATGTCGAGCCCCGAAATGCCGGGCATGTGCAGATCGACGATGACGGCATCGAAGTCGCTGTTGCTCAGCATGTCGAGGACGTCTTCGCCGTTCTCGACCGCAATCACCCGATGTCCCGCCTTGCCGAGGAGACTCTCGAGCACCATGCGGTTGGCGGCATGGTCGTCCGCGATCAGGATGCGCATCGTGCGCACGCGGGCACGATGACGCAGGAAAGGGTCGCTGAAGGCGATCACATTCGCGTTTGATGGGCCGGCGATTCGTGCTTCATCGCCGCCTGGATACTCGGTCGACTTGACGGCCTGGGACTGGGCGAACGGCAATTCGACCCAGAAACGTGTCCCTACGCCTTCGGAGCTTTCGAAACCGATCGAGCCGCCCATCGCTTCGGTCAAGCCCTTTGCGATGGTCGTGCCCAGACCCGTGCCGCCATAGCGCCGGGACAGGCTACCGTCGATCTGCTCGAAGGCCTCGAATATCTTGGCGCGCGCAGCACTGGGAATGCCGACGCCCGAATCGGTGACGACGAAGCGCACGCGATGCACCAGTGGATTGTCGGACGGGATGATGCCGACTTCGAGGCGCACGTATCCGCGATCGGTGAATTTGACCGCATTGCTCACCAGATTCAGCAGCACCTGGCGCAGGTGCGTGGAATCGCCGCAGAGGACGTCCGGCACTTCCGGCGCGACATAGACCTGATACGACAGCTGCTTGCCGCGTGCGGTCGGCGCAACGATCAGGCCGATATGCTCGACAACCTCGGACAACCGGAAATCGATGAGTGCGAGCTTGAGTTTGCCGGCCTCGATGGCGGAGATGTCGAGTACATCCTCGACCAGCGACAACAGCGAGCGGGTCGATGCCTGGATCGTGTTCAGGTACTTGCGCTGCTCGGCATCGAGCCGGGTCGTCGCAAGCAGCTCCGACATGCCCGCCAGGCCGTTGAGCGGCGTCCGGAACTCATGGCTCATGTTCGCGAGGAACCGGCTTTTCGCTTCGTTGGCGCGATTGGCTTCCTGGGTCGCGCGGGTCAATGCGCGCAACAACCCGGACAGATACATCGGGATGGCGGCAAGGCCCAGCAGCAGACCGATCGCGAGGCTGGGGTTCTCGCTCCAGTAAGGGGTGTAATAGATCACGGCACCGAACGTGGTCACCGCCATCGTGATCGCCGCACCGAGATAGCGGTAGCCGAAACGCAGACCGTTCCCGACCGTCACCCACATCAGGATCACGTAGACCCAGGCCAAGGGCTCGCTCAGCTCGATCATCGCTGCGCCCATCAGCCCATAATCAGAGATCATGCCGATGAAGCGACGGCGGTGCGATACCTCCGGGCGAGCCACGATGGCGGCGACGATGCCCAGACCCACGACGAAGCCCGTCGCGACCAGCAACAACACCATGTTGACGGCGGCGTCGCTCATGTCCATGCCGACGGCGCGGCGGGCGAGCATGTAGACCAGCACCACTGAAAGCACCGCGAGTCTGACTACCGCCTGTTCGTGCTCGGTGTCCGGCCGGTCGGCCAGCCGGGCGCGGACCCACTCGACGGCGGCGGACAGCGGAATCACTCCAGTCCTGGGCGCTGCGAACTGGTGGAATAGCGTTCGCAGATGTCCTCGAGCCTGGGGCGATTCTGGACCAGCGCCTGGACGCACTGCGGGTCGAACAGCTTGCCGCTCTGCTCGATGAGGAAATCGAGGGCGTTGTCGAAACTCCACGGCGCCTTGTACGGCCGCGGCGAAATCAGCGCGTCGAACACGTCGGCGACCGCGACGATCCGGGCTTCGATCGGGATATCGGCGCCGCTCAGGCCGTCGGGATAACCGCTGCCGTCATAGCGCTCGTGGTGGCGCAGCGCGATGGTCGCGCCGGCCTGGATGAAGCGGTTCTGGCTGCCGCTCAGCAACTCGTGGCCGATCTTGGGATGCCGGCGCATGATCGCCAGCTGGTGCTCGTCGAGCGGCCCGGGTTTCAGCAGCACGTCGTCGGGAATCGCGATCTTGCCCATGTCGTGGAGCGGCGCGGCCAGCTCGATCAGCCGCACCTCGTCCTCGGACATGCCTAAGCCTTCGGCGATGAGGCCAGCGATGTGGGCCATGCGTTCGAGATAGGCACTGGTGCCGATGTCGCGGTATTCGATCGCCCGCGCCAGGCGCGACAGCGTTTCGCGTTCGCGCTCCTCAACCTCGTGCATGCTGGACAGCAGCCGCTGCTCCAGCGAGAGCGCGCGCTGTTTGATCGATTCGGACTGTTGGCGGAGCTGCAGCAAATTGCGGCAGCGGGCACGGAGTTCCCGCGGGCGCACCGGCTTGACCAGGAAGTCAATCACGCCGGCATCGAGCGCGGCCTGGCGGATCGGTTCGTCGCCGACCACCGTGACCAGCACGATCGGCACATCGCGGTTGCTCAGCGAGCGGCGGAAACGGCGCGCGAACTCCAGGCCGTCGATGGCGGGCATGCGGTAATCGAGCAGCAGCAGGTCCGGGCGATTGTTTTCCGACCAGCGCAGCGCTTCCTCGGAGTCGCCGAAGTCGAACACTTCCAGTTCGGGACTGATGTCCTCGAGGATGTGCCGCAGCATCGTGCGTGCGGAGGTCTGGTCAT
>JAYUUH010000297.1:0-4270 GCA_043754745.1 Lysobacter sp. | reverse complement strand
ATCCTGCGGGCCATTGCCGCGTGCGAGCGACTGGAAGACCGAGAAGTTGTTGCCCTTGACCGGACCGATCAAATGCAGCGAAGGCTTGTTCTCGAAGTTCAGGATCTCCGAGAAATAATCGTCGAGATTCGGGCCGTTGGTGCTGCGGCCGGGGGCGAAAGGTGGGCCGAAATCGCCGTAGAGCGATGAATAGTTGCCCACGTCGGAGAGCGAACCGCTGATGATGATGAGTTCGCTCGGTGGTGTCCTCGGCGGATTCGCCGCGGAGGCGAGCGCCGGCAATGCGCATGCGGCCACGGTCAGGGCGGCGATGCGAATCGTTCTCCAAATACTGTTCATTCCTGGAACTCCTGTGTACTGTCGGTGGTGCCGCATCCGAAGTGTTGACAGCGACTAGTGCGGCGCTAGTCGCTGACGGGTTAGATGAAAAAGGTGCCGCGTTTGGACGGTGCCGCTTCAGGCGGGCGCGGTTGCGTCCTGCCTGGACCCGATCCGCGGAGAATCCGCTGCCGACTTTCCTTGCGCATGAGCGGTCGGCGGAATTCCGGCGGACGACGGCTGCGAGCCCGCCGAAGACAGACGCTTTGCGATGCGTTGAGCCAGGAACGGCGCATTCGCGGTCGAAAGCAGGGTGATGTGATTGCCGGGCACGACTTCGACATCGACCTGGCCCGATGCATATGCTTTCCAGCCCATCGTCGATTTTTCGATCGACATGCCGGGGTCGTCCGCGGGCGCGAAGTCGTAGTCCGGATGAAAATCGCCGGCGCGATAGAGCGCGATCGGGACCGGAAGCACATCGCGCGGGGTGTAACGCGCCTTGCTGTTGGCGATGAAGACCTTCAGCAGGCCGCGCACGCTCGCTACATCGGCTTCCGGCGGCATCGCGCCGACAGCCTGCATCCGTTCGTTCAAGCACTGGAGCTGCGCGTCGAAATCGAGCGGGGCCAGGTCCGCTTCGGTGATCCCGAGCTCGACGCCCGACGATTCGCCGACGATCGCGGCGAATTTAGCGATCCATGCGGCATTGCCATGGGTTTGCGTGTTTTCGCTGGACTCGATGTAGCGCGAAGGCACATCGATCAGGACCAACAGCTCGACTTCCTCGCTTTCGCGTCGCAGCAGTTGCGAAATCTCGAACGCCACGGAGCCGCCGAAGCAGTGACCGCCCAGCAGGTACGGGCCATGCGGCTGGACGCTTTTGATGGCGGCAAGATGCAGGGCGGCGAGGTCCTCGACCGTCGTCAATGGTTCGCTGTCGCCGTCCAGACCGGCCGCCTGCAGCCCCAGGAACGGGCGTTCGGTGCCCATGTGCAGCGCGAGCGGCTGGTAGTACATGACGCTGCCGCCGCCGCCGGCCACGCAGAAGAACGGCTTCTTGGCGCCATTGGGCTGGACCGGCACGAGCAACGGGTGGCTCGTCGCGGTCGCCTGCCCACGCAGTTCCTGCGCGAGTTGCTCGACGGTGGGTCGCCGGAACAGCGTGGCCATCGGCAGGCGTTGCCCGAATTCCTGCTCCAGTCGGGCGATCAGATTGACCGCCAGCAGCGAATGTCCGCCGATCTCGAAGAAATTGTCGCGCACGCTGATCGGCTGCACCTTCAACACCGCTTCCCAGTGGCGTACGACGCTCTGCTCGACGGCATCGCGCGGCGCCACGAACGCATGCTCGCTGCCGGAGCGATCGAGTTGAGGCTCGGGCAGGGCGCGGCGGTCGATCTTGCCGTTGGCGTTCAACGGCAGCCGCTCCATCGGCACGAACGCGGACGGCACCATGTATTCGGGCAAGCGCGCGAGCAGGAACTCGCGCAGTTCCGCCGGGGTGGCGGTGCCGTCGGCAGGCGCCACGACATAGGCGACCAGGCGTTTGTCGCCGTCGTACTGCCGGGCGATGACCACCGAGGACGTCACTGCGGGGTGCTCGTTGAGCGCCGCTTCGATTTCGCCCAGTTCGATGCGGAAGCCGCGGATTTTCACCTGGTCGTCGGCGCGGCCGAGGTATTCGATGTCGCCGCCTGGCAAGCGCAGGGCCAGGTCGCCGGTCCGGTACAGGCGTATCGTCTCGCCCTCGCCGAGGTCGCGTTCGATGAAGCGTTCCGCGGTCAGTTCGGCGCGATCGAGGTATCCGCGGCACAGGCCGTCGCCGGCGACGAACATCTCGCCGGGCACGCCCACCGGAACCGGCTCCAGCGCGGCGTCGAGCACATGCAATTGCAGGTCCTGGATCGGTTCGCCGATGACGCTTTTGCCGACCGCCACGTCGCTCGGCCCGAGCGGCCGGTACGTTACGTGCACCGTCGTTTCGGTGATGCCGTACATGTTTACCAGGCGCGGCTGGTCTTCGGCATGGCGCGCATACCATGCGCCGAGCATCTTCAGGTCGAGCGCTTCGCCTCCGAAGATGACCAGCCGCAGCGGTGTATCGCTGCGCAGCGGGTGCCGTTCTTCGGCGTGCATCAGTTGTCGGAACGCCGATGGTGTCTGGTTGAGGACGGTTACGCCTTCGCGGTTGAGCAGATCGATGAATTCTTCCGGCGCGCGCGAGACCAGGTAGGGAACGATCAGCAGACGCCCGCCATACAGAAGCGCGCCCCAGATTTCCCAGACCGAGAAATCGAAAGCGAAGGAGTGGAACATGGTCCAGACATCGGTGGTGCCGAAGCCGAACCAGCGTTCGGTCGAGGTGAAGAGTCTGGCGACGTTGAAATGGGTGACCAGCGCGCCCTTCGGTTTGCCCGTCGATCCGGAGGTGTAGATGACATAGAGCAGTCGATCGATCGCGATGTCGAGCTCCGGGTTGCTCTCCGGACCGCTCTCGATCACGTCGCGCTCGACGTCCAGATCCACGATGCGCGGGCACGCATGTTCCAGACCCTTGCACAGCGATGCGGTCGTGAGCAGGAATGCGGCCCGGCTGTCTTCGAGGATGAAAGCGTTGCGTTCCGCCGGTGCTTCGGGCGCGATCGGCACGTATGCACCGCCGGCCTTCACCACCGCCAGCATCGCGACCAGCATCTGCCACGAACGCTGCAGGCAGATCGCGACCCGGGTTTCGCTTTCGATGCCCAGACCGATCAGATGATGCGCGAGCTGGTTGGCTTTGCTGTTGAGGTCGGCGTAAGTCAGCCGGACATCGCCGTCGGTGACCGCGATCGACTGCGGATGGGCGACCGCCCGATTTTCGAAGCTGCGGTGCAGGCATTCGTTGCGTGCCGGATCGCTGGGCAGGGCGGGCGCTATGCGCTTCAGGCGCCGCGCTTCCTCGGCGTCCAGCAGCGGGAAGCTGCGTACCGGACGTTCGGGTTCGGCAATTATCCCTTCCAGTAATGACCGGAAGCAACGCTCCATCTGTACGACCGAACCGATGTCGAACAGGTCTGTGTTGTATTTGAAGGCGCCATGCAGTTCGTCGTTGGCGTCCAGCATTTCCAGTTCCAGGTCGAACTGGCCTTCCTGCTGCGACTGGTCGAAGAATTCGATGTCCAAGCCGCCCCAGAGCAGACGCTTGCCGCGCTCGCTGGTCCAGCTCAGCCAATCGGTGGTCGTGCCGGAACGCTGCGGCTTCTGGTAAACGAACGACACCTGGAAGAGCGGGGCGTAGGCGGGGTCGCGTCGCGGCTGCAAGCGCTCGACCAGCAGCGGGAACGGGAAATCCTGGTGTTCGAGCGCATTGACCGCGGTTTCCGAAACGCGCTCGACGAAGGCGGAGAACGCCGGATTGTCGGCGAGGTTCGCCCTCAGGATCACCGGATTCACGAAATAACCGGCGATACCGCTGAAATTGGGATCGCCGCGTCCCGAGGTGGGCGAACCGATAACGATGTCGTCCTGTCCGGAATAGCGGTGCAGCAACACCTGATAGACGGCCAGCAAAAGCACAAAGGGCGTGACGCCCGTCGCCTGCGCGAGTTTGCGCGCGCGATGACTGAGTTCCGGGCCCAGCGAAAAACGATGCGATGCGCCGTTGTAGGTTTGTACCAGCGGCCGCGGTTTGTCGGTCGGCAGATTCAGGGTCTGGATTTCGCCCGACAGCTCGTTACGCCAGAAATCCCAGAGCCGTTGACCCTGCGCGTTGGCGATCATGTCCTGCTGCCGCGCGATATGGTCGCGGTACGTATAGTCGAGCGGCGGCAGCTTCGCGCTGGTGCCCGCCACATTGGCCGCGTAAAGCTGGCCGATCTCTTCGAGATTGAGCCAGAGCGACCATGCGTCGTAGACGATGTGGTGCACCGTGACCAGCAGCACGTGGTCGTCGGAGCCGCGTGCGAAC
>JAYUUH010000296.1:0-12981 GCA_043754745.1 Lysobacter sp. | reverse complement strand
CCAACTGAGCATCTTCCAGGCGGTGACCATGTTATTGGAACCCGCCCAGGTCACGCCCACGTCGGGATAACCGTTCGGCGCGGCCCAGTCGTAGGGCGCATGCCCTGTGGTCGCGAGCCGGCTCATGAAGTCGTTGCTGCGGCTTTCGCTGACGCCCTTGAGGGTCCAGTCGCTGCCGCAGGCGCGCAACGCCGCGGCCATCAGTTCGAACGGGCGCCGGTTTTTCTGCCCCCAGCCATGAATGAATGCGTTCGACAGCAGGATATGGCGCAGGGTGAGTTTGAGCTGGTCCGGGCTTTGCCAGTTGGCGCGGAAGATCGCCGCGGCGCTGTCGATCAGCGCCTGATCGGGGCGGTCGGACACGAAACGACGAATGAGTTTCCTGCAGATGAATTTCGCGACGCGCGGATGGCTGGCGAGGCGGTCGTAGATGTCGCGGCCGTCCTTGAGCGCCGGCTGTTCCGGATTGAGGTACAGGCCGAGCACCAGCTTCGGCCCGGCATCGTGCATGGCCTGGCGGTAGGCGAACGTGCCGTCGTTCTCGGTCGGGAAACCGTTGCGTCCGTCTTTCACCGTCCAGCCGGTGAACGCCGCCGCGGTGTCGTACACGTCCAGATCGGTGTAACCGATCGGGTAGTTTGGGTCTTCCGGGCAGGGCGGCACTTGGAACGGATTGACGAAGCCGAGATAGTTCTCGGCGCCGAAAGCATGCAATTCAAGCAGTTCTCGCGCGTAGTTCTCGTTCGGCCCGGAGCGCGAATTGCTGGCGTTGTTGAGGTAGTACAGCATCGCGGTGCTGTGGCCCACCGCTTCGAGCATGGCGCGGAAGTTGCCGAAGGCGTTGGCGCGGATCACGTCGCGGTTGTAGTGCACGTACACCGGCGCGGCGGCGGAATTGCCGATGGCGACGTTGAAGTGGTTCTGCCAGAAGTCGACCATCACCTCCTGCAGCTGGCGGCGCGAATAGACCGCGCGCACCAGCGCGGCGCGCTGGGTTTCGCGCGCCGGCGCCGAACTGTCGGTGGTGACGATGCGGTGGTCGGCCCACAGCTGGGTCAGCGATTTGTTGAGCGTGGTGTAGCCGGCGCCGTTGAGCCGCGCGTCGAGCGCGCTGTCGTTGATGCTGGCCGGATTGAGCTGTTGATCCACGAACGCGGTGAGGCGGGCGGTGTCGTTGCCGCCCAGCGCGTTGAATTCGATGATGGATGCGTAGCTCGCGCCAGCGGTCAAATGGTTGAGCACGCGGACCGCGAAAGGCGCGCGCTGCAGCGTCACCAGTTGCGGCTGCGAGCTGTTCGCCGAGCCTTGCCCGGCCATGATCGGTACGCGCGCCGTGCCCGGATCCGATGCGGATGCCGGCGTGGAGGATGTTCCGGTATCCGGCTCTCGGCGGATCTGCGGCATCGCATGAAACCGGATGCGCCCCTTGATGCCATTACGTCGCATGATCGCGGCGTACAGGGCCTTGCGACGGGAAAACGAAAGCGTGCTTGGCATCGGAAGCCCCAAGGGTTGCCTGAACGGCAGCTGGAGGAGGCACTATAAGCCCGATGCGTGAATCAGAATGTGTTGTTGTTACGCCGAAACTGTGACAGCCACCGCGGCCCCGCAATGTGCCTGAAAATCTTGTCTCGACAGGCTATTGCGCAGTCCAGCCACCATCGATCGGGAACGAGGTGCCGGTCACGTTATGCGCCTCGCGCCGGCACAGCCACAGCACCATCGAGGCGATGTCTTCCGGAAGCGACATCCGCAGGCTCGGCTGCTTTTCCGCGACCAGAGCACGCACGCCATCGTCGCGGGTGGCGACGGGGTTGCCGAGCGCGCTTCGACGCGCTTCGATCTGCGGTTCGATCAGCGCGGTTTCCACCCAGCCCGGGCAGATGCAGTTGACGGTGACGCCACCGCTGTCGCGGCTGCCGGCGGCCGCGTATTCCAGCGCGGCGACCTTGCTCAGGCCGACGATGCCGAACTTGCTGGCCACGTACGGCGCCTTGTTCACCGACGCGACCAGACCGTGCACCGACGCGATGTTCACCACGCGACCGTAGCCGCGGGCGGCCATGCCCGGCATCGCCAGGCGCATGCTGTGGAACGCCGAGCTGAGATTGATCGCGAGGATGTCGTTCCACTTCTGCGTCGGCATCTCGGCCAGCGGTACCGCGTGCTGGATACCAGCGTTGTTGACCAGCACATCGACCGGCGACCACGCGTCGATGTCGGCCATCATCGCTTCGATCTGCTCCGGGTCGCGCAGGTCGGCGCCGAAGTGGCGCACATCGCCGTTACCCGCATCGCGCACGGCCTGCAATGCCGCTTCGATCTGTTCCGGCGTGCCGAGACCGTTGACCGCGATCTTCGCGCCGGCCGACGCCAGGCCGCAGGCGATGGCCAGGCCGATGCCGGAGGTGCTGCCGGTGACGAGGGCGGTACGGGGGGCAAGGACACGATCGGACATGGGGGTCTCTGCGGGCAGGAGAAAAAAGCGCTACTGATATCGTAGCGCCAAGGGGCAAATGATGCGGCATCATCCGGCAAGCCGTTTGTAGAGCGGCCTTCAGGCCGCTGGCGGTAATGCGTTCCCGAAGACAGGCGCAGTGGCCTGAAGGCCGCGCTACGAAAAATCAGGTCACACTAACCCGGTCAGATAGAACGCCGCGATGATCACGAACACCGCCGCGGTCTTGATCAAGGTGATCGCGAAAATATCCTTGTAGGCCTGACGATGCGTCAGCCCGGTCACCGCCAGCAACGTGATCACCGCGCCGTTGTGGGGCAAGGTGTCCATGCCGCCCGACGCCATCGACGCCACCCGGTGCAGCACATCCATCGGAATGTTCGCGGCGTTCGCGTTGGCGATGAAGGTCTCGGCCATCGCCGCCAGCGCGATGCTCATGCCGCCCGAGGCAGAGCCGGTGATGCCGGCCAGTGCGGTGACGGTGATGGCCTCGTTCACCAGCGGGTTCGGGATCGAACTCAGCGCGTTCGCCACCACCAGGAACCCCGGAAGCGCGGCGATGACCGCGCCGAACCCATACTCGGACGCGGTGTTCATCGCCGCCAGCATCGCGCCGCCGATGGCGTTCTTCGCGCCCTCGGCGAAGCTCGCGGCCACCGGTTTCCACGCCAGCGCGATCACGCTGAGGATGCCGACCAGCAGCGCGCCCTGCACCGACCAGATCGCCGCGACTTTCGAGACTTCCTGCACCACCGGCGCGGCGTTGCCGATCACCGCCGGCACGAATTCATGGCTGCTGCCGTAGATCTGCGGGATCCAGAGCGTCAGCAGTTTGTTGACGATGCCTACCAGCAGCAGCGGCGACAGCGCCAGCAGTGGATGCGCGAGTTTGCCGTCCGCGAAAGGCGCGGGTTCGTTGAGCAGCGTCGCGGGGTCGCCGTAGCCCTCGCCGTTGCGTTTCGCGACGCGCCGGCGCCACTCCAGATACGTCATGCCCAGGCTCAGGATGAAGACCGCGCCGATGCTCCCCAGCCACGGCGCCGCCCAGGTGGTGGTGCCGAAGAACGAGGTCGGAATGATGTTCTGGATCTGCGGCGTGCCCGGCAGCGCGTCCATGGTGAAGGTGAAGGCGCCGAGCGCGATGGTGCCGGGAATCAGGCGCTTCGGGATATCGCTCTGGCGAAATAGTTCTGCGGCGAACGGATAGACCGCGAACACCACCACGAACAGCGACACGCCGCCGTAGGTCAGCACCGCGCAGACCGCGACGATCGACAGCATCGCGCGCTCGGCGCCGAAGAGCTTGATCACCGCGCTGACGATGGATTTCGAGAAACCGGACAGCTCGATCAACTTGCCGAAGATCGCGCCGAGCAGGAACACGGGGAAATACAGCTTCAGGAACCCGACCATTTTGTCCATGAACAGGCCGGTGAACATCGGCGCGACCAGCGAGGCGTCGGTCAACAGCACCGCGCCCAGCGCCGCGATCGGCGCGAACAGGATCACGCTGTAGCCTCGGTAGGCGACGAACATCAGGAAGCACAGCGCCGCCAGCACGATCAGAAAGGACATGTGAAGGCCGCCATGCAGGAATCCCGGGTATGTAAGTGAGTGCGACGGAAACGCGATGCCATGCCCGCAGGCAGGACGGCGACGGCAGCCAGTGTCGGCAGCCGTCGATGCGCGGCCCATTGTCCGAAGGTACAAGTGCCGGCGGGAGCGGCGATGCCTAGTCTTGCCGCAATGTTTTGTCGCGACCGGCCACCCGGGTATCGGCAGCCCGCTCGTGCATCTCCGTTGAGCAGCACCCTTTGCGCTACACCCTATTGAGGACCAGATCGATGCGTCGTACGAATCCCGTCGCCCTCCTGATCACGGCCGCGCTGCGTCGCGCCGCCCTGAAGCACAGCAGCTTGAGCCTCGCCGTGGCGCTTGGCCTGTGCGCGCCGCTGGCTTATGCCCAGCAGGGGCCGGCCCAGGAAACGCCTGCCGATGCCCAGGCCGAGCAGGGCACCCTCGATGCGATCTTGGTCACCGCGCGCAAGCGCGAGGAAACCCTGCGGGACGTGCCGGTCGCGGTGACCGCATTCACCGCGGATTCGCTGGACAAGCTCAACGTCGAGGATCTCAGCGATCTCGATGCGCAGGTGCCGAACCTCACCATCTACGCCGCGCGCGGTTCCAGCAGTACCGTCACCGCCTACATCCGCGGCGTCGGACAATCCGATCCACTGTGGGGCGTCGACCCGGGCGTGGGTATCTACCTTGATGATGTGTATATCGCCCGTCCGCAGGGTGCGCTGCTCGATGTGTTCGACGTCGGCCGGGTCGAAGTGCTGCGCGGCCCGCAGGGCACTCTGTACGGCAAGAACACCATCGGCGGCGCGATCAAGTACGTCTCCAAGCCGCTGCCGGAAGACCTCGACGGTTTCGCTTCGCTCACCGTCGGCAATTACGGCCAGCTCGACGCGAAGGCCGCCATCGGCGGCTCGCTGTTCGGCCAGGACAGTGGCCTGCGCGGACGCATCGCGGTCGCCAGCCTCAATCGCGACGGCTTCGGCGAGAACGTCACCAACGATCAGCCGGTCAGCGACAAGGAAATCAACGCCGTCCGCATGAATTTGGGCGCGTATTCGTGGGACGATTTCGACGTGCAGTTCGCGTTCGACTGGATCGACGACAAGTCCGGCGTGCGCGCCGCGCGGATGTTGGCGCCGAACCGCTTTGCGCCGACGTTCGCGCCGATGGACAGCCGTTACGACGTGCGCAACGGCATGCCGAACATCAACAACACCGAGATCAAGGGCGTGTCCGCCACCGTCAACTGGCGCCCGAACGACAGCTGGGCGTTCAAGTACGTGGCCGCCAAGCGCGAGTCCGACACCGAAACCAATATCGACTTCGATACGCTGCCGAACAAGATCGCCGACGTGAAGGCGTTCTACACCGACGAACAGGTCACGCACGAAGTGCAGGTGAACTACGACGGCGGCGGTCGCGCACGCGGCGTAGTCGGCCTCTACGCATTCGACGGCCGTGCCGGTGGACGGGTGCTGAACAATTTCTTCAATCTGGTGTTCGGCGATACTCGGGGCAATGTCTTCACCGAAAGCGTCGCGGCGTACGCCGACTGGACTTTCGACCTGACCGATCGCCTGAAACTGGATGTCGGCGTGCGTTACACCGACGAAGACAAGCGCGCCGACGTGCTCAACCGCTTCTATACCAACGCCAGCTACACCACGCTGCGCCCGGTCGCGCCGATCGCCGCCGATTTCGACAAGACCATCAACTTCAAGAACACCTCGCCGAAGGTCTCGCTGGATTACCAGATCAACGACGACATCATGATCTACGGTCTCGCGACCCCGCGGCTTCAAGTCCGGTGGCTACAACATCCGCGCCCAGGCCACCGCGGTGCCGCGTTCGGCCGAGCCGTTCGACGATGAACAGGTCGACAGCTACGAGATCGGCAGCAAGATGTCGTTCCTCGACCAGCGCCTGTTCCTGAACCTCTCGGCGTTCCACAACAAATACAAGGACATCCAGCTGTCGGTGTTCACGTCGTACGACAGCAACAACGACGGCACCAACGACGCCTTCTTCGGCGATTTCACCAACGCCGGCGAAGGCACGGTCAACGGTCTCGAAGTGGAGTATCAATGGCTGCCGAGCGCGCACTGGCTGATTTCAGGCAACTTCGCCTGGCTCGACGCGAAATACGATCGCTTCATCTATACCGGCATCGATATTTCCGACGAACAGCAATTCACCAACGCACCCGAGTTCTCCGGTGCGGTCAATCTGCAATACCGCACCGAACTGGGCAGCATGGGCAACCTGTCCGCGAGACTGGGCTACAGCTATCAGGACGATGTGGTGGCGACCACGGAAATCGTCCGCAGCGGCGCGGTGCCGATCACCCAGGATGGCTATGGCCTGATCAACGCCGGCGTGATCTGGAAGCCCAACAGCACGTGGACGCTGTCGCTGCAGGGCAGCAACCTCGCCGACGAGGAATATCTCACCACCGGCTACAGCCTCAACGCCGCGCTGGGCGTATTCACCGGCTTCTACGGCCCGCCGCGCCAGTACACGCTGACTGCGCGCTACGATTTCTGATTGCAGCGCAAACCGAGCAGGGATCTTAAACAGCGGCGGGCGCAAGTCCGCCGCTGTTTTTTTCGTAGGAGCGCCGGGAGGCGCGAAGCCCGCAAATCATCGTAGTCAAGCGAATCCTCCGCTGTTTGTGGGAGCGACGCGAGTCGCGAAGCCCGCATTGATGCGGTCACGACGACATTGGCAATCCAAAGAGCGTGCATGGGACGGTGGATGGCAGATATCGTCGTCTATAAAGGCGGGCAGGCCTCGCGACTCGCGTCGCTCCCACAAAAGCGCGGCACCCATCGAGGATGACTACTGCGATATCCTCGCGATTCGAGCGAGGCCAGTCCGCATCGGGGATATGTCGAAGACCGCCATCCAGCGTAGAACCACAAGCGCGGCGCGATGCTGAATAGCGGCGTCGTGATCCTTGCCGGGCTGGCGTGGCTCGGCATGATGTTCGCGGTCGCGGTCTACGGCGAACGCCGGCCGCAGGCCTTCGCGCGACGTTGGCCCGATATCTACGCGCTGTCGCTGGCGGTGTACTGCACGTCGTGGACGTTTTTCGGCACCGTCACCCAAGCCGCGCGCTACGGCTGGCCGCTGCCGCCGACCTTCGTCGGCACCATGCTGCTGTACGTGTTCGGCATCGGCCTGCTGATGCGGCTGGTGCGGCTGGTGCGCGAAAGCAACAGCACCTCGATCGCGGACTTCGTCGCCAGCCGCTTGGGGCAGGACGGCTGGTTGGCGGCCGCGGTCACCTTCGTCGCGGTGCTCGGCATCGTCCCGTACATCGCGCTGCAGTTGAAGGCGGTGGCGATGAGTTTCGCGCTGCTGGTCCGCGACGATGCGGCCCAGGTTCCGGCGTGGCAGGACAGCGCGCTGTACGTGGCGCTGGCGATGGCCGCGTTCGCGATGCTGTTCGGCACCCGCAGCGCCAGCGCCGCCGAGCACAATCGCGGGCTGATCCTGGCGATGGCCTTCGAGGCCCTGCTCAAACTGGGCGCGATGCTCGCTATCGGCGTGTTCGCGTTCGGTCTGCCGGCGGCGCCGCCCGCCACCGAACTACTGCGGCCGCAGGCGGGCGATCTGTCCGGTTTCGCGCCGCTGGTGCTGCTGGGCGTGCTGGCGATGTTCACCCTGCCGCACCAGTTCCACGTCGGCGCGGTGGAATGTCGCGACGAGCGTCATGTGCTTCGCGCGCGCTGGCTGTTCCCGCTGTATCTGCTGTTGATCGCGATTCCCATCCTGCCGCTGGCGCGTGCCGGCGACGCTTTGCTCGGCGCGCAGGGCGTGCCTTCGGATCTGTACGTGCTGGCCCTGCCGCTGTCGCAGGGGCGCGAAGATCTGGCGCTGCTCGCGTTTCTCGGTGGCCTGAGCGCCGGCACCGGCATGGTGATCGTCAGTACGGTCACGCTGAGTCTGATGATCGGCAATCACTGGCTCACGCCGCTGTGGCTGCGCGGCGTGTGGGCGCCGCGTCGTGGCCGTGCCGCTGCCGCAGCTTCCGATCAGCCCGATCTGCGCGGCGCGGTGCTGGTGCAGCGGCGCATCGGCATCCTCGCCATCGTACTGTTGGCCTGGGGCTACAGCCGCCTGATCGCCGGCAACGACGCGCTGGCCGATGTCGGCGCGCTGTCGTTCTCCGCGCTGGGCGCGCTCGCGCCTGCGCTGGGCTTCGCGCTGTGGCGGCCGCAGACGCCGCCGCGCGCGGTTCTTCTGGGCATCGCCGTGGCGGTCGCGCTGTGGGTGTGGCTGCTGCTGGTGCCGGCGCTGGTGGAAGCGCGCGGGCTCGATCCCATATGGCTGCGCGAGGGTCCGGGCGGCTGGTCGCTGTTCGCGCCTGATGCGTTCTTCGGCCTGACTGGCTGGAGCCGGCTCGGGCGCGCGGTGACCATGAGCCTGTTTGCCGGCGTCGTCGTCACGCTATTCGCCTCGACCCGCGCCACCGCGTGGTGGCAGGCCGGTCCGCGCCGTGCGGGCGCGCGCGGGTTGGCGCTCGACACCCTGCGCGATGCCGGCCGGCGATTCCTGCCGCGTGAGACCGTCGATGCCGCGCTGCTGGGCGCGCCGATCGACGGCGCGGTGCCGGCGCTGCAGGAGGCGCGGCTGGAGCGCGAACTCGCGGCGGTGCTCGGTTCCGCGTCGGCGCGGCTGCTGCTGGACGCCGCGCGGCGCGAGGCCGGCCGCGATTTCGACACCGTCGCCGCGATTGTCGGCGAGGCCTCGCAGGATCTGCGCTTCAACCAGCGGCTGCTCGAAGCGGCGTTGGAAAACATGAGCCAGGGCATCAGCGTCGTCGACCGCGACCTGCATCTGGTCGCGTGGAATCGGCGCTACGCCGAATTGTTCGGCTATCCGCAATCGTTGCTGCGCATCGGCGTGCCGGTGGCCGAGCTGGTGCGCTACAACCTGCGCCACGGCTGGAGCGCGAACTCGATCGAGGAAGACGTCGAGAAGCGTCTGCGCCACATGCACGCCGGCACGCCCTACGTCAGTGAACGCATCTTCCCCGATGGCGGTTCGGTCGAGGATTTTGTCGTCGAGATCCGCGGCAATCCGATGCCCGGCGGCGGGTTCGTCGCCACCTTCACCGACGTCACCGCGTTCCGTCGCGCCGAGGCCGGACTGATCCGCAGCAACGAGACGCTGGAACAGCGCGTCGCCGATCGCACCGCGCGGCTCGACCAGGCCCGCGCCGACGCCGAGCGCGCCAACGACGCCAAAAGCCGCTTTCTCGCCGCGATCGGCCACGACCTGCTGCAGCCGCTGCACGCGGCGCAGTTGTTCACCGACGCGCTGGTCGAACAGCTTCCGGCCGCGGCACAGCGCGCGACCGCGCAGCAGATCCGCGGCGCGCTCGATTCCACCGGCGATCTGCTCTCGGGCCTGCTCGACATGTCGCGGCTGGAGGCGGGCGGCTTGGTGCCGCAGCCGCGCGCGTTCCCGCTGGCCGACGTGCTGGAGCCGCTGGCGTCCGAATTCCGCGCATTAGCCACGGAGCGCGAGCTGCGCTTCCGCTATCGCGCCACCCGCGCCTGGGTGCAGACCGACCCGCAGTTGCTCCGACGCGTGCTGCAGAACTTCCTCGCCAACGCGGTGCGCTACACCGAACGCGGCGGCGTACTGCTCGGCGTGCGCCACGTGCGCGGCGAACTGCGGATCGAGGTCCACGACAGCGGCCCGGGGATTCCCGACTCGCAGCAGACCGCGATCTTCGAAGAGTTCCGGCGCGGCGACAACGCGGTGGGGCAGGGACTAGGTCTGGGCCTGGCGATCGCCGACCGGATCGCGCGCCTGATCGACGCGCCGCTGCGGCTGCGCAGCCGCGTGGGCCGCGGCACGGTGTTTGCGCTGACCTTGCCGGCGGTCGCGGTGCCGCGACAGGACGCCGTGCCTGCGGCATCCGGCGGACTGGAGGGCCTGCGCGTACTGGCCGTCGACAACGACCCGCAGGCGCTGGCCGCGCTGCGAGCGATCCTCGACGGCTGGCACTGTCGCGTCGATGCCGTGGGCGACGGCGCGCAGGCGGAGGCCTTGCTCGCGGCGGGCGCCGATCCGACGCTATGGTTGTTCGATTACCACCTCGACGACGGCGATACCGGCGTCGCGCTGCAAGCGCGCCTGGCCGAACGCTTCGGCCCGCGTCCGACCTTGATTCTGAGCGCCGACGACAGCGGCGACGTACGCCGGATCGCGCTGGAACACGGGCTCGGCCTGCTGCCGAAACCGGTGAAAGCGCTGGCGTTGAAGTCGATGCTGCGGCGGTTGTCGGCGGCGCGGACGGTGTGATTATTCTGCAGTGCCCAGAGCGCGATCGTGCGGTCTGAATTTCCTGGTTCTGGGCAAGTCAAGAGCGAATCCCCCATAGCTCCCTTTTTCAAAGGGGGGCAAAGCCGCTTGTGTTGGTCGCTGCCGGCAGCGGTCTGCTTTATGCGCTCTGTTCATTTGGGAAATGAATTGTCTGAAGGACATCCTCGTTGCCGCAAAATCGCCTGCGCTTATCCCCCTTTGGAAAAGGGGCAGGGGGGATTTGCTGTTGTCTTCGATCTTCCGTCGCAGGTTTCCAGATGCCGATGCGACAGGCCGATCGGGACGAACCCTATAATGACGGCCCGCGATGGAAGCCTCTTATGCCTTACACCCCGATCGTCGCCACTCTCGGATACGTGCTGTCGCCCGACCGCAAGCAGGTGCTGCTGATCCATCGCAACGCACGACCCGACGACCAGCATCTGGGCAAATACAACGGCCTTGGCGGCAAGATCGAGCGCGATGAGGACGTGGTCGCGGGCATGCGCCGGGAGATCCACGAAGAAGCCGGCATCGCCTGCGACGAACTGCAACTGCGCGGGACTATCAGCTGGCCCGGCTTCGGCAAGCAGGGCGAAGACTGGCTCGGCTTCCTGTTCCTGATCACCGCCTACAGCGGCACGCCTTGCGAGACGAATGCCGAAGGCACGCTGGAATGGGTGCCGGTGGATCGCATCCTCGATCTGCCGCTGTGGGACGGCGACCGCCGATTCCTGCCGTTGGTCTTCGACGACGACCCGCGGAGTTTTCACGGCGTGATGCCGTATCGCGACGGGAAGATGGTGTCGTGGGTGTATTCCCGGATATGAGCCCGCGTCCGATCCCTCTGCGCGTCGTCACTCGTGCCGCGGAGAATCGACTATTCTCCCCGCAGACTTCCGCGCCCGCGGCATTGCGTGCGCGCGCCATCCGCCACAACCGATGCCGTTCGCATGAAGCAGTTCATCCTCACTCTCGTCGCCGCGCTGATCGGCGGATTCATCGCTCTGATGGGCTACGACCAGTTCGTCGTCAAACCGCGAGAGGCCGCATTGGCAAAGGTCGAAGCCATGACGCCGGCGGCGGATCGGGGTGCAGTGCAGCCTGATCTGCGCCAGGCGCGTGAGCAAGCGCGACAAGTGGCGGCCGAGGTCGAGGCGTCGGTGCAGCGCAGCGTCGATAACGCGCGCCAGACCATGGACACGCAAGCCGCGGAAATGAACCAGCGCGCACTGGTGTCCGACGCGGTCCAGCGTGCGTCCATGTTCCGGGCCGCGCTGACCGAGTATTACCAGACCAACGGCCGCTGGCCGACGGATGCCGACGAAGCGGGTCTGCCTTCGCCCAGCGAGATGCGCGGCGGCGCTGTGCGCACCGTGACGATCGGTGCGCAGGGCGCGGTGACCATCGCGCTGGACGATCGCTTCGGCGCTGGCAGCGTCGTCGTACTGAAGCCGAATGCGAATGCGGCTTCAGGGATCGTCGACTGGAATTGCGAAGTGAAGGGCGATCGCGCGCTGAAACAGGCGATGCCGCGCTGCAAAGGCTGAGGGTGCCGTAGCGGGCGCGGGCCGGCGGCCGATCAGTGCCGGCGGACCAGTACCACGGTGATGTTGTCCGAACCGCCGCCATCGAGCGCCGCGGCGACCAAGCCGTCCACGCACTCCTGCGAACTGCATTCGGTATGCGACAGCACCTGCGAGATGTTGCCGTCGTCCACTTCCTCGGTCAGTCCATCGCTGCACAGCAGCAGTTGCATGCCCGGGCGCAGTTCGCCGGCCAGGGTTTCGACGTTGAGGTTCTGCGGCTCGGTCACGCCCAGCGCCTGGGTCACCACGTTGCGGTGCGGGTGGGTGCGGGCCTGATCGACGGTGATCGCGCCCTGCGAGATCAGTTCCTGGACATAACTGTGGTCGTGCGAGAGCTGGGCGAGTTGGCCGTCGCGCCAGAGGTAGGCGCGGCTGTCGCCGACCCAGGCCACTTCGAAACGATTCCCGAGGATGCGAAGCGCGACCACGGTCGTGCCCATCGGCAGCGCGTCGCTGCGCTGGCGCGAAGCGCGGATGATTTCCTCGTCGGCGGTGCGGATCGCCTGGGCCAGCGAGACGCCCTGGCGGATCTCGCGGACGATGGTTTCGCGTGCCAGCGCACTGGCGACCTCCCCGTATTCATGACCGCCCATGCCGTCGGCAACCAGCCACAGCCCGAGATCGCTGTCGCCGTAATAGGTGTCCTCGTTCAGCTCACGCCGCAACCCGGCGTGAGTGAGGTGACCGAATTCGATCATGCAACGGCCATGTGGGAGAGAGTCAGCCATAGTCTCTGACATATACGTAATTACGGAATGAAACCGGACGCGGCACGAAAAATCAATTGCTTGGATGGATAAGTGCGTGCTGCGTTTCAGGTTTTGCGGCAGCGGGACCGGTTCGGGCGGCGCCGTCCGTTTTCGATCACACGTCGGCGACGGGGCGGAATCGGCCAGCGCTGTGGCTGATTTCGATTGCATTGATGCGGCTGGATCGCGCGGTGTCTATGGACGCGTTTCGGGACTGTGACCGATGGCGCGACGGGATTCACTCGGCACATCCATGTGCCGCGCCCGTTTGGCGGCTTCGCCGTGC
>JAYUUH010000295.1:0-12990 GCA_043754745.1 Lysobacter sp. | reverse complement strand
GCTGGAACGACGAGTCCGGATCGTTCAAGCCGCGCGCGAGGTCGACGCGCAGCGGGCCGACCGGGGATTTCCAGCGCAGGCCGATGCCGACGCCGGTGCGCCACACCGGCGAGGTGTTGAACGCACTGCCGCTGTCGACGAACACCGCCGCGCCCCACGGCCCGCCGAAATACTGTTCGTACTCGACGCTGCCGGTGGCGACGTTGCGCGCGCCGACCGGGAAACGATTGCCGGCGTCGCCGATCCTCGGGCCGACCTCGCGCCATGCGTAGCCGCGGATGCTGCGGTCGCCGCCGGCGTGGAAGCGCAGGCTCGGCGGCAAGGTGCCGACCGGCGCGTCAACGAAGGTGTAGCCGAGTTCGCCGCGGATGATCAGCCGGCTCTGCGGCGCCAGCCCCTTGTACCAGCGCGCACTCGCGTGCAGCTGCGCGAAGCTGACATCCGAGCCCGCGCCTTCGACGCCGCCGCGCAGCATCGCGGTGCCGCCCAGGCCATTGCGCGGGTGGATGCGGTCATCGGCCTTGACGTATTCGCCGCGCAGCGACGGATAGGTGAACGTCGAATAGCGGTAGTCGACCGGCGTCAGCGGGTCGCCGTCGTCTTCGGCCGCGTAGGCCCAGCGTTCCCGCAACGCGTGCAGCGAGGCGACCGCGGTCCAGCGCCGGTTGATCTCGCCGCTGCGGCTGGCGACCAGCTCGACGCGTCGGTTGTCGATGTAGTCGGTCTGCTCGTCGGCGGCCTGCGCGCTGACCGTGTACCAGCCATCCAGCCACGCGAATGCCGGGATGCGGTATTGCAAGGTCAGCGTCTTGCGCCGCTGCGCGAAGTCGAGCTGCGCGAGCGCCTTGTGGCCGCGGTCGTTGAGGTAGCGCCGCTCCACGCCCAGCCGTACGCCGGCGCCGCTGTCGGTGCCGTAGCTCAGGCCGGCGGTGTAGATGCTGCGCTTGGCCGGGGTCAGCGTGACGGTCACCGGTACCCGGCCGTCCACCGCGTCTTCCGGCTTGGGCTCGATGTCGATGCTGGCGAAATAATCCAGCCGCGCCAGCGAATCGCGCAGCCGGTCGAGCTTGCCCTGGTGGTAGTAACTGCCGGTTTCCCAATACACCAGCCGCTCGAGGATGCCGTCGCGGATGATCCGCTGGGGCGTCTGCTCGAACACGATCGCGCCCATGTCGTAACGGTCGCCGCTGGTCCAGCGCAGGTCGATGTCGGCGGCGTTCTCGGCGCGCGTCACTTCGATCTTGCGCGCGGCGAAATCGGCGTCGAAATAACCGCGCTCGGCGAGCCGGCGGGTGATGAAGGCCTTGCTCTGTTCGTACTTCGCGTGCTCGAGCACGTCGCCGACCTTCGGCGTGAACGCGTCGATCTCTTCCTTCAGATAGCGGTCGTCCCCGGCGTCGCCCAGCATCGCGACCTGCGCGCTGCGGATGCGCACCGGCTCGCCCGTGCGCACGGCGATGACCACGCTGACTGGCGCATCCTCGGCGAGCGATGCGCCCGCGGCGCTTTCGGTGATCGCGATCTCGGGCGAGTAATAGCCGAAGGGTTCCAGCGCCTCGCGGGTTTCGTCTTCGGCCACGCGCAGCAGATAATCGAGGCGCGCGTCGGACACCCGGTTGCCGATCGCGTCCTCCAGCGAGAGCGCGATGCGGACGTTGGTGGTCATGGCTTCGTCGAGGCCGTCGATGCGCACTTCGGTGATCAGCGCCGCGTGCGCGGTGCCGCAGAGCGTGAACAGGACTGCGGCGAGGACGTGGCGGGAGGCGGACGGCATCGCGACAGGATACCCGGCAGGCCCGCATTTGCGCGCGACGCAAGCCGCCCGCATTCATCGTGGCTTCGGGGGCCTCGAAGGCCGCCGCGGCGCTCCGCTCAGGGACCGGCTACCGCCGCGTCGTCGCGCATCGGCAACCGGTCGGCGAATTTCTTCATGCAGGATTTGATCGGTTCCTCCGCGCGGACCGTCGCCCGCCAACTGCGGTTGGGCTGCGGATCGGAGTGGTCCGCCACCAGCGCGTAGCGTGTGCAGGGCCGGATCTCGACCGCGAACGGCTGCATGGTCATCTCGCCGCTTTTCCCGCGTTTCTTGCTGGCGAGCCTGAAATCGTAGGTGCCCGGCGGCAGTTCGTAGAGCGAACGGTCGGGGAAATCCATCGAGCCGTTGATCGACACCAGCATCACGTCGTACTCGCCGCGATCCTTGTCGGTGAGACCGCCGACCTTGATCTCGGACCAAGGTCCGGATTCGGCAGCGGACGCGGAACCGCAAAGCAGCGCGGCGGCGAAGGCGATGCGAAAGATCGTCGGACAGGCCTGCATCTGCGCTCGCTCCATGGGTTTCGAAGCGGCGATTCCAGCAGACGAAGATGACAGCAGCGCGCAATTTCCTTGTCAGCGCGTCGTCGAAGGCGCGGTCGTCGTGCAGATTGCCATGCACCGGAAGGGCGGAAGCGCCGGCACGGGGGTACCGGCGCTTCCAGGTGAGCGCCGCGGCTGATGATGTCGCGGTCGCGTAACGGCAGTATCGTTTTCGGAAGGAGAACGTCCTGCGCCGTGCACACGCCGGCCACCCACTCGGTGGTGGCCACCAGGTTGAAGTTGGCGTCGTACACCAGCAGCCGCGCGACCAGCGGACCGGGATACCGCAGGCAGTAGAAATGGCAGGAGTACTGGTTGGTGCAGTCCGCCGGGAAGATCGCATCCAGACCGTTGTAGTCGAACTGGTATTGGAAGGTGACCGGGCCCGAGTCGCTGCTCGCATAGCCGAAGCAGGCGTTGCTCTGCAGCGAACAGTCGATGTAGGCCTCGGTAGCGGCAGAGGCGACGGTGGGCGCGGCGATGGCCAGCAGCAGGGCCGAGAGTTTGACGGCGACGGCAGTCCGAAGCATGCGTTTCATTGGCATCTCTCCTTGAAAAGTCGGGTCTGTCCCCGCGGCCGTGTCCGTGGCGTTGGCTTCCCCGCAACGGGGCGCGCGAAGCGCCGCATCAGCGACGCGGCGAGATCGATCCTAACAAGGCATTCCGCGCGCGCACTGGTCGTGCGTCACAACCGGTGAAAGCCCCACACGATGTTCTTCAAGCGACGCGTCTTGTGCCTTGCAGAGCGCAGGCGCAAGGCGGCCCCCTTAGCCGCCCTTCGGGCACCCTCTTCCCGCATTGCGGGAGAGGGAAGCGCAAGCGCAGCGAGCGAAGAGTGAGGGGACGATCAGACCGAGAGATGTTCGATCGCGGCGACGCTGCCCAAGCGATCCGCGAGTCGCTGCAGCAGCGCGAGGCGGTTGCCGCGCACCCCCGCGTCGTCGGCGTTGACCATGACCTTGTCGAAGAAGGTGTCGACCTCCGGACGCAGGCGCGCGAGGCGGCCGAGCACCGCCACGTAGTCGCGGGTCTTCAGCGCGTCGTCGGTGTCGGCGATGGCCTGTTCGACGGCGGCATGCAGATCGCGTTCGGCGTCTTCGACGAACAGGGTGGTGTCGACGGTGCCGGGAATCGCGATGTCGGCTTTCTTCAGGATGTTGCGGATGCGCTTGTTGGCGGCGGCGAGGGCTTCGGCTTCCGGCAGCTTCGCGAATTCGCCGATGGCCTTGAGGCGGCGGTCGAAGTCGAGGAGAGAGCCCGCCCCCGATGAAGATGAGGCCCCGGTCGATGTGGGCCGCGCGTGCGGCTGGGAGTCTTGCGGCGTCGAAGCAGTCGCGCCTTCCGGTGCTCCTACAGGTGAGGTCGATGGCTTTGCCGACGCGTCCGAAGCTGCGGTTGCATGTGTAGGAGCGCCGGAAGGCGCGACCGGGCGCATCAGCGCCGCAACGGCTTCGAATTGCTGCGGGGTGACGCCTTGGTCGGCGTAGTAGGCGCGGAGGCGGTCTAGGATGAAGTCGAAGGTGCTTATGGTCGTTCCGGATGCGTGCCGAGTAAAAGCAAGCTGTGGTCCTTTGACCGGAACACCCTTTCGTCGCGCGTCTTCAGCAGCGACTTCTTTTATCAGCGCATCTTGGCGAGAAACGCTCATGACAACCTCAGAAAAAGCCACTTCCAACAGAGGGTAAAGCTCAATATCAAAAGACGATTCAATCAGCGTTCGAGCTACACCTAACGCACTCCTGCGCAATGCAAAGGGATCCTTGTTTCCAGTAGGCTTAAGGTCGAGATAAAACCCACCCGCCAACGTATCCAACCGCTCCGCAATCGCCAGCACCTGCCCCAACTTGCTCGGCGCGATGTCGTCGCCCGCGAACCGCGGCATATACGCTTCATCAATGGCGGCAGCCACTTCCGCCGACTCGCCCGCAGCAGCCGCGTAATAACGCCCCGCGATCCCCTGCAATTCCGGGAACTCGTTGACCATGCGCGACTGCAGATCGGCCTTCGCCAGTTCCGCGGCGCGGCGCGCGAGCTTCGGGTCGACGCCGACTTCCGCGGCGATGCTTTCCGCCAGCGACGCGACGCGCGCAACCTTGTCGGCCACGGTGCCCAGCTTGGCCTGATACGTCACCGTCTTCAGGCCTTCGTTCATCGACGCCAAGCCCTGCTTCAGGTCTTCGTCGAAGAAGAACTTGGCATCGGCGAAGCGCGGCCGGATCACACGTTCGTAGCCCTTGCGGACTTCGCTTTCGTCCTTCGACTCGATGTTGGCGATGCCGATGAAATGCTCGGTGAGCGTGCCGGCGGCATCCAGCACCGGGAAGAATTTCTGGTTGGCTTCCATGGTCGCGATCAGCGCTTCCTGCGGCACCGCGAGGAAGTCGCGCTCGAACGCGCACAGCACGGCTTTCGGCCATTCGACCAGGCACTGCACCTGTTCGAGGTTGTCGTCGGTAATGCGCGGCGTACCGCCGACCTTCAGCGCGGCGCCGTTGACTTCGGCGACGACGCGGGCGCGGCGTTCTTCGGGGTCGACCAGCACTTTCGCGGCGCGCAGGGCGTCGACATAGTCGCCCGGCGTGCCGATCCACACGGTCTTGTCGTGATGGAAGCGATGACCGCGGCTCATGCGGTCGGACCGGATGCCCAGCACTTCGGCGTCGATGACCTGGTCGCCCAGCAGCAGCAGCAGCCAGTGCGCGGGACGCGCGAAGCCGTACTCGCGGCTACCCCAGCGCATCGGCTTGGGAATGGGCATGGCGGCCAGCGCTTCGGTCAGGATTTCCGGCAGCAGCTCAGCGGTGCGCGCGCCGGGCTTCACCGCGCGGTGCACGAAGCGTTCGCCCTTGTTGTCGCTGGTCTTCGCAAGCGTGGTCCAGTCGATGCCGGCCTTCGCGGCGAAACCTTCCAGCGCCCGGGTGGGCTTGCCTTCGGCGTCGAGCGCGATGTTGAGGTAAGGGCCGAGCACTTCGCTGCGCTGTTCGGGCTGCTCCACGGCGACGCCGGGCAACAGCACCGCAAGCCGACGCGGGGTGTACAGCGGCTTGGCGCCGTCGCGGTCGAAGGCGATGCCGCGCTTGGCCAGCGCGTCGACGACGCCGTCGAACAACGCCTGGGCCAGACCCGGCAGGGCCTTGACCGGCAGTTCTTCGGTGCCGAGTTCGATCAGGAGGGCTTGTTTATCGCTCATGGTGCGGCTCTTTTTGTGCTGTTTCTTCTCCCGCCGGGAGAAGGTGCCCGAAGGGCGGATGAGGATACGGTGTGCGGTCACGGCATCACATGCGCCGGACCTTCACACAAACGCTTCTCCCGGTGGGGGGCGGCTCAAGCGACGGCGTGCTGCGTTGGCTGTTTCAAGCCGGGGAAGCCCAGCTTCTCGCGCTGCGCGTAGTAACTCTCGGCGACCGCGCGCGACAGGTTGCGCACGCGCAGGATGTAGCGCTGGCGTTCGGTCACGCTGATCGCGCGGCGGGCGTCGAGCAGGTTGAAGCTGTGCGAGGCCTTGCACACCTGGTCGTAGGCCGGCAGCGGCAGATTCAGTTCCACCAGTTTCAGCGCCTCGGCTTCGCAGGCGTCGAAGCGGTGGAAGAGTTCGTCCACGTTGGCGTGCTCGAAGTTGTAGGCGCTCTGCTCGCGTTCGTTCTGCAGGAAGACATCCCCGTAGGTCACCGTGCCCTGCGGGCCGATGGTCCACACCAGGTCGTACACGTTGTCGCAGTTCTGCAGGTACATGCACAGGCGTTCGAGGCCATAGGTGATCTCGCCCAGCACCGGCTTGCACTCGATGCCGCCGGCCTGCTGGAAGTAGGTGAACTGGGTCACTTCCATGCCGTTGAGCCAGACTTCCCAGCCGAGTCCCCACGCGCCGAGGGTTGGCGATTCCCAGTTGTCCTCGACCAGGCGCAGATCGTGCACCAGCGGGTCGACGCCCAAGGCCTTCAACGAGTCGAAATACAGTTCGACGATGTTGTCGGGATTGGGCTTCATCGCCACCTGGTACTGGTAGTAGTGCTGCAGGCGATTGGGGTTCTCGCCGTAGCGGCCGTCGGTGGGACGGCGCGAAGGCTGCACGTAGGCCGCATTCCACGGCTCCGGACCCAGCGCGCGCAGGAAAGTCGCCGGATGGAAGGTGCCGGCGCCGACTTCGAGGTCGAGGGGCTGGATCAGCACGCAGCCCTGGGCGGCCCAGTAGGCGTTGAGGCGCTGGATGAGTTCCTGGAAGGTCGGTCCCTGCATGGAAAGGCGCTGGCAGTGGGGGGACTCGGTAGTATAAGCGGCAGTCCCCGCCGCCCATGCCGCGCCGCGAATCCCTCATGAAACGCGTACCGTGAAAACTCCGTCTTGAAGCCTCCTGCCTTGAAGCCCAAGCCCGATCCGCAGTTCCTGATCATCGAAACCGGCCAGCCGGTGCCGAGCATGCGCCGCCACGGGCGGTTCCCGCACTGGATCCGCGTCGCCGCCGGCCTGCGCGCCGATCAGGTCACGGTGGTCGATGTCGAAGCAGGCGAAACCCTGCCGGACCACCGACCCTACGCCGGGGCGCTGGTGACCGGGTCCGGGGCGATGGTCACCGATCGCCACGACTGGAGCGAGCGCACCGCCGACTGGCTGCGCGACGGCCTGGACGCAGGATTGCCGGTGTTGGGCATCTGCTACGGCCATCAGCTGATCGCCCATGCGCTGGGCGGCGAAGTCGGCGACAACCCGACCGGCCGCGAGATGGGCACGGTCCCGGTGGACCTGCGCCCCGAAGCCGCGCACGACGTGCTGTTCGGCACGCTGCCGCCGCGGTTCGCGGCGCAGGTGACGCATCTGCAGACCGTGCTGCGCCCGCCGGCCGGCGCCGCGGTGCTGGCGCGCTCGGAACAGGACGATTGCCAGGCGTTCCGTTGGCGCGATCATGCCTGGGGCGTGCAGTTCCATCCGGAATTCAGCGCCGTCCACATGCGCGGCTACGTGCAGGCGCGACGCGACGCCCTGCACCGCGACGGCCTCTGCCATCGGCGGATGACGAAAGAGATCAAACCCACGCCGCTGGCGCGCGGGGTGCTGCGGCGCTTCGTACGTCACGCCGCTACACTGCGCGGCCCCTAGCGGGCTTTTTTCGACCACCCGCCGACACCCGCTACAGATTCGAGGACGAACGATGGAAATTCGCAAGGTACCGGCCTCCGCCGGCGCGGAATGGTTGCTCGGCGCATTCCGGTTGCTGCGCAGTTCGCCGGTCGGTTTCGGGCTGCTGATGTTGATCTACGCCGGATTGTGGCTGTCGATGGCGCTCGTCGTCACCGCGGCGCCCGGCGCGGCCGCCGCGCTGCAGCTGGCGTTCTTCGTAATCGGCCCGCTGATCATGGCGGGCATGATCTACGCGGCGCACGAGGTCGACGCGGGGCGCAGCGCAGCGCCGGCGCATCTGCTCGCATCGATCCACACCGGCAAGGCCGGGCGGCTCATCACCACGCTGATCCCCCAGGTGGTGGTGCTGCTGCTGTGCCTGGGCCTGCTGTATGCGCTGGTCGGCCAGGAAAACATCGAAAAGCTGTCGGCACTGATGGCGAAGCTGCAGACCCAGGCCGAATCGGGCAAGCAGATCGATCCGAACCTGTTGCTCGACATGCCCATCGGACGGTTGATGCTGTGGATGGTGCTGGTGATCGGCATCGGCTTCATCACCCTGTTCCTGACGCTCACCGTGGTGCCGGACATGCTGTTCACCGATGTGCGACTGGTGCCCGCGATGAAGCGCAGCTTCTTCGCCAGCTTGCGCAATCTGCCGGCACTGCTCGTGTTCATGGTGCTGGGAGCCGTCCTGATCCTGGCAGCGGCCATCGGTTTCGGCATCGTCATCGGCAGCCTCGCGCTGATCGGCGGCGACACCGTCCTGCTCGTCGGCAACGCGCTGTTGAACGGATTCTTCGTGTGTTTCATCGCCTGTGCGATGTACTTCGCGTGGAAGCAGATGCTGGGCGGCGGCGGCGAAACGACCGGAGCCGCGGACACAGCGCCTTCCGTTGTAGCGATGTAAGCGTCGTCCGACATCACGGCGCTCTCGTAAGGCAACCACAGGATGCGTGCATGCATGCCCTGTAAAGCGGCCTTCAGGCCGGTGGTGCTGCGAAACGATTCAGCGGACTGAAGTCCGCTCTACGGGATAGCCATCGCGGCAGCGCGGGTGCCGCAGGGTCAGCGTCCCTGCGGCGGTGCCGCGAGTTCCCTCGTGTCGAGAAACCCGCTGCGGTCGATGTCCTGGCGGCCGAAGCGCTCGGCCACGCGCGCGCGCGATGCGCGGCGCGGGTGATCGCCTTGCCGCGGCCGCCGGGCTGCTCTTCGGGCACCAGGAGGCCGTCGCGGTTGCGGTCCATGCCGTCGAAGGCGTAAGTCAGCCAATCCTGGTATTCGAGCAGCGAGATCCTGCGGTCGCCGTCGGAGTCCATCCGCGAGAGATAGTCGCCGGTGCCCTGGGGGGCGGTGCCGGGTGAAGTCGGCATCGCCGGCACGGCCGAAGCAGCGGGCCGAACCTGCTGTTGCGCCGACGCGATGGGCGTCAGCGCGGACAAGAGACAGGCAATCAGAAAAGGGCGGACGTCAGGCATCGGCGAAGGGTGAGGTCTGCGCGGGCGGGACGCAACCATCGTCGCAGCGCTCAGCCGCGGACCGGCTGCAGCGAATAGCCCTTCATCCGCCGCGAGAATTCCTGCAGCGCATCGATGCCGCTGGCCTCGGCCTCGCGACACCACGCCTGCAGTTGCTGCAGGGTGTCGTTGGCGCTCTGGCTGCGGCTTTCCAGCACCGCGGCCAGCCGGGCACGGTATTCGACCAGGGTGCGGATGCGCGGGCGTTGGTCGATCCACTGCTGCAGCTGTTCGCGGGCATCGGGTTTCAGCCATCGGCCGTCGTCGACCAGGCCTTTCTCCAGCTTGCGCGGCAGCATCGCGCGCACTCTGGCGCCGGCGATCCGGGCTTCGTCGCGCAGGGCGGGCACCAGCACTTTGCGCTGGTAATCGGTCATCGCCTGGAAGCGGTGGGTCAGCAGCGCCTTCAGGGTGTCGGTATCGGGCATCTGGATGTTCGGGCGGATGTCGAGGCTGGGCGCGATGCGCAGCACCTTCGCCAGGCCGATGGTTTCCAGCGTGCGGATCGCGGCCCAGCCGATATCGAATTCCCAGCGGCGCAGCGCGAACTTGGCCGAACTCGGGAACGCATGGTGGTTGTTGTGCAGCTCTTCGCCGCCGATCCACACGCCCCACGGGGTGAGGTTGGTCGCGGTGTCGGTGGTCTCGAAATTGCGGTAACCCCACCAGTGACCCAGGCCATTGACCACGCCGGCCGCCCAGAACGGGATCCACGCCATCTGGATCGCCCACACAGCGATGCCCATGGCGCCGAACAGCGCGACGCTGACGAACAGCAGCAGGGTCGGGCCGGCCAGCGGATGACGGGTATAGACGTTGCGTTCGATCCAGTCGTTGGGCGCGCCCTTGCCGTACTGCTCGATCGAGGCACGGTCGCCGCGGGCTTCGCGGTACAGCTCGACGCCGCGCCAGAACACGTTGCCGATGCCCTTGATCATCGGGCTGTGCGGATCCTCCTCGGTCTCGCACTTCGCGTGATGCTTGCGATGGATCGCCACCCACTCCCTCGTGATCATCGACGTGGTCAGCCAGACCCAGAACCGGAAGAAGTGCGCGATCGCCGGGTGGAAATCGACGCCGCGATGCGCCTGGCTGCGGTGCAGGTACAGGGTGACCGCGAAAATGGTGATCTGGGTCGCGACCAGCAGGTAGATCAGCAGCGGACCCCAGCCGGCCTGCAGCAGACCGGCAGCGAGAAAGTCGAGCAGGGACAAGGACATGGCGCGGCAACTCTGATGAGGAACTCGTCCATGATGGAGACGGCCGATGACGATTGCCATCCGTTCGATCCCGTACGGTCAGCTGGCAGGCGGTATGCGGGTCGCAGATCCGCGCATCGCTGCCGCGCCGCGGGCGGTTCGCGCCGGGCGGGCGGTCTGTGGAATCATGCCGCCATGTCGATCTACGCCCTCAAACCGAAATTCCAGGCGCTGCTGCGCCCGCTGGTCCGCCGCCTGCACGCGCTGGGCGTCACCGCCAATCAGGTGACCCTGGCCACCTGCGCGGTCTCGGTCGCGCTCGGCGCGTGGCTGTACGCGGCGGCGCCCGGGCCGAAAGCGGCTTCAAAAGAATTATTTCTGCTGGTGCCGCTGTGGATGTTCCTGCGGATGGCGTTCAACGCCATCGACGGGATGCTGGCGCGCGAGTTCGGGCAGCAGTCGAAACTCGGCGCGTATCTCAACGAACTCACCGATGTCGTCGCCGATGCCGCGCTGGCGCTGCCGTTCGCGGCGGTCGCGCCCTTTTCGCCGGTGTGGGTGGCGACGTTCGTGGTGCTGGCGGGGCTGAGCGAATTCGCCGGCGCGCTGGGGCCGACGCTCGGCGCGAGCCGGCGCTACGACGGCCCGATGGGCAAGAGCGACCGCGCTTTCGTGCTCGGCGCCATCGCGCTGTGGATCGGCATCGCCGGAATGCTGCCGTCGTGGGCGGCGTGGCTGTTCCCCGCGCTGTGCGCGCTGGTCGCATGGACCATCTTGCGCCGCGTGCGCAACGGCCTGCGCGAAGCGCGCTGAACGATCGACGCCAACCGACAAACGGCGCATCGCGGTTGAGCCGGAGGTATCGAACTTCGATACTCGATCGATCTCGACCCGCGGCGCGTCCGCCGCGCCCCCGATACCGCGTCCTCGTTGTCGGAACCCCACAACTCCGCGAGGACCGCTCACACCATGCCCGCCCATACGCCCGCTTCCGCGCCGGACCCGCGCCGCTGCACCGAACACGGCTTCGCCACCCACGACGACGTGTCGCTGTTCTACCGCCACTGGCCCGCGCACGGCGACGCCTCCCGCGGCGCGATCGTCCTGATCCATCGCGGCCACGAACACTCCGGGCGCATGGCGCATCTGGCCGACGAACTCGGCCTGCCCGACTTCGACATCTTCGCCTACGACATGCGCGGCCACGGACGTTCGCCCGGCGCGCGCGGCGACAGCCCCAGCTTCGCGACGTCGGTGCGCGACCTGCAGACGTTCGTCGATCACATCGCCGCGGTCCACGGCGTGAACGTCGGCGATGTCGTGATCGTGGCGCAGAGCGTCGGCGCGGTGCTCGCCAGCACCTGGGCCCACGATTACGCGCCGAAGATCCGCGGCCTGGTCCTCGCGTCGCCGGCCTTCAAGGTCAAACTGTATGTGCCGTTCGCGCGTCCCGGCCTGGCGCTGATGCGCAAGCTACGCGGCAACTTTTTTGTCAATAGCTACGTGAAGGCGAAGTTCCTCACCCACGATCCCGAACGCATCGCCAGCTACGAATCCGACCCGCTGATCTCGCGTCCGATCTCGGTGAACATCCTGCTGGGCCTGTACGAAGCCGCCGACCGCGTGGTCGCCGACGCCACCGCGATCACCCTGCCGGTGCAGTTGCTGATCTCCGGCAGCGACTGGGTAGTGCATCGCGCGCCGCAGCATCGTTTCTTCAAACGCCTGACCAGCGCGCGCAAGGAGCAACACCTGCTGCCCGGCTTCTTCCACGACACGCTCGGCGAGCGCGACCGCAAACTCGCGACCGACAAGATCCGCGGCTTCGTGCGCGGCCTGTTCGACGACCCGCCGGCCCCGGTGTCGCTGCGCGACGCGCATCGCGCCGGCTTCACCGCCGACGAATCGCGCGCATTGGGCAAACCGCTGCCGTGGTACACGCCGCGCGGCGCGTACTGGGCGCTCACGCGCGCGTCTCTGAAGCTCGGCGGCCTGCTGTCGCGCGGCATCGCGCTGGGCCACGCCACCGGCTTCGATTCCGGCAGCACTCTGGATTATGTGTATCGCAACCAGGCGCAGGGTATGCCGGCGATCGGCAGGATCATCGGCACGATGATCGATCGTACCTATCTCGACTCCATCGGCTGGCGCGGCATCCGCGCGCGCAAGGTCCACATCGAGGAATTGCTGCGCAAGGCCTTCGCGCGCGTACAAGCACGCGGGCTGCCGCTGCGGGTGATGGACGTCGCCGCCGGTCATGGCCGCTACGTACTGGACGCCATCGCCGCGAACGACGTCAAACCCGCATCGATCCTGCTGCGCGACTACAGCGACATCAACGTGCGCGACGGCCGCGCGCTGATCGCCGAACGCGGCCTGGGCGACAGCGCGCAGTTCGTACAGGCCGATGCCTTCGACCGCGACGATCTGGCGAAGGTGTCGCCCGCGCCGACGGTGGCGGTGGTGTCGGGGCTGTACGAGTTGTTTCCCGACAACGATCAGGTCGCCGCCTCACTGGCGGGCATCGCCGCCGCGGTGCCGCCGGGCGGCTGTCTGGTCTACACCGGCCAACCGTGGCACCCGCAACTGGAACTGATCGCGCGTGCGCTCACCAGCCATCGCCAGGGCCAGGCGTGGGTGATGCGCCGGCGCACGCAGGCGGAGATGGATCAGCTTGTCAAAGCCGCCGGCTTCCGCAAACTGGAACAGCGCATCGACGGCTTCGGCATTTTCACGGTATCGCTGGCGGTGCGCGAGGGATGAGCGAGTCAACAGCCAAATCCCCCCGCTGCCAGCTTCGC
>JAYUUH010000294.1:0-4300 GCA_043754745.1 Lysobacter sp. | reverse complement strand
TGGACTAGGTCAACGGATTGACGTCGGTGGCTTCGGTGTAGCTATAGGCCAACGACCACGCCCAATCGTTGATCATCGGACGCTGAAGGCCGATGGTGAGGTTGTCGCCACGGCCCTTGCTGGTGTTGTCGGCGATGATCACATTGTTGAACGCCGCATTGCTGCCGCCGCGAGTGCGGAAACCAACTCCCCCAGCTCCCACTCCGCAAACCGGCCCGGTGGTGATGGTGCCGCCAGTGTTGGTCCAGCACGCTCTGTTATAGCCCTGAGGGGTGTAAAACAGCTGACGACCATCAGGACCGATACGCGTGGCATCGCCAAGATTGAGGAAGCGATAGTTGATCGCGTCCTTGACCTGGGTCTGCACGTACTCGGCGCTGAACACCATGTCCCACCACGGCAGTTCGTGTTCGAACGCGATGTTGGCTTTCCACACGGACGGCTGACGCAGTCCGGAGGAAATGAAGTCGACGTTTGCGGTCGGCGGCGTACCGGCCAAGGCCGGCTGACTGTTCGGATTGGCGCTGAACGTGCCGGCCGGACAGACGATGCCGAACGAACCGCCGCAGCCGATGACGCGAGTGGCGATGCCTGTATTGGAGTACGGGTTGGACAGCCACACGTTGGCGGCAGCGCCCTGGAACAGGCCCACACCACCGCGGATCTGGGTCTGGCGCTCGCTGGCGAAGGTGTAATTGAAGCCGAAGCGCGGCTGTATCAGTTCCTTGCCGTCGATGGTCACGTCGTTGCGGACACCGAAGCCGCCAGTACGACGACCGGCGACGACCGGACCGACCGCAGAAGACGCTGCTGCGTTGAACGCAGGCTTGTCGCCGACGCTGGGCATATCGACGCGGACGCCGTAGGTAAGGGTCAGCTTGTCGTTGACGACCCAGGTGTCCTGCAGGAACAGGCCGAGATTCTTCAACGCCCAGTTGGCGGCACCGTCATCGGTGGTGAAACCGGGCGCGCCGACCTGCACCTGATAGTTGGTGGGACGTCCGATGCGGAAGTTGTAGAGCACAGCGGCATCAATCACCGCTTGGGCACCAGGAAGGGTGGAAGAGCAATTGACGCTGCCGCCAGGGATCAGCGGATCACCAGCATAAGTGATACTGGTAGAGCTATTGATGCAACCGAAGGTGTAATTGCCCTTGGTATCCTGCAAGAAGGCATTGAAGACTTCGTTCTTGTCGTAGTCGACGCCGAACTTCAGCGTGTGATCGCCCACGTACCAGTTGCCGGCAAGAAAGAGATTGGTGGTCTTGGTGTCGAGTTCGTTGAAGTGACGGCTACGCTCGGTACCGGAAACCAGGCTGGTATTGCCCGTCAGCAGACCAGCGGCAGCCGTCGGGCGCGGGAAGGTCAGCGTGATTTGCGGCAGATTGCTGTTGTTCTGCGGCGCGCTCTCGTAGGTGCGGTAGGAAACTTTGGCTTCGGTAGAAAAGCTGTCGGACCAGTCAGCGAACCATTCGCCCACCCATGTCTCGAATTCCTTGCCTTGGTTGTACCACTGCGAGGACAGCGAGAGGCTGCGGATGCCGAAGCCGGGCAGGAACGGCTCATTCTGCTTGGTCTTGTTGTACCGCAGGCTGGCGCGCTGGCTGTCGCTGATGTTCCAGTCGACCTTGAACAGGGCATCCTTCACACGCGTTTCAAAGCCGCTGGGGATCTGCGATGAGCCGACGTCGATGCCGTAGCGAGTGTTGGCGAGCGTAGCGTACTGGTCGATGAGCGTCTGGGTCAGATTGACGGTGCTGCCGGCGCCGGAGCCGATCGGGCCGAAATCCGGCGCGGTTTTGGTCTGGGTGAAGTCTTCATAAGCGGCGAAGAAGAACAGCCTGTCTTTGATGATCGGGCCACCGACGGTGAAGCCCCAGGTTTCTTCTTCGAACGGACCGAAGTCGGTATAGGTACCGGTAGCGCGGTTGAAACGCTTGCCGACAGCGCTGTCGTCGCGAAAGACGTACGTCAGACTACCGTGGAATTTGTTTGTGCCCGACTTGGTGACCGCATTGATGTTAGCGCCGGTGTAACCCTTCTGGGTCACGTCGTAATTCGCGATATTGAGATTGACTTCCTGGATCGCATCGATGGAAATCGGCTGCTTCGCGGTCGGCAGGTTGTTGGACTCGAGGCCGAAAGTGTCGCTGGTGTTGACGCCGTCGATGGTCACCGAGTTGTAGCGGGTGTTCTGGCCGCCGGCGGAAATTTCGCCGCGCTCCTTGTCGGTCTGCGAGATGCGCGGATCGAGGCGCGCATAGTCTTGCAGGTCGCGACGAATCGATGCGAACGAGTCGATCTGATCGCGGGTGATGTTGCTACCCGCGCCCATCTTGTCTGCGCTGAAGATCTGCGGGCCGGCGCTGCCGGTCACATTGATGGCTTCCAGTTCCTGCGCGCCGATCGAGATGTCGACCTGGGACACCTGGTCGAGCTGGAGATAGACATTGCTCTCGCTCTGGGTGCCGGCGCCTTCCTTGTTGGCGGTGATCTTGTAGGGGCCGCCGACGCGCAGGCCGCGGGCGTTGTAGCGGCCGTTCGCGTCGGTGACGACGCGGCTCGACGTGCCGGATTCGGTATGCAGAATGACGACTTCGGCGCCGACAACCGGCTGGCCATCGGCACCGACGACCTGGCCGTTCAGCGCGGCCGTGGTGTTCTGTGCGAATGCCGGGGCCGCCGCAAGGGCGACGATCAATCCAATCGACAGTTTCGAAAGTCGGAGACGGTTGTTGTGATTCATGTGCTCTGGGCCTCGATGGGAAACGATGCGGTGGTTCGTACGTAAAAAATCGCGGACGCATCAGCGCCGCGATCGATGAACCGTGAATGTTTTGGTCCCGTTACCTGCGCAGGAAGGACAAGCTCAGGTTAACTATAGGTTAACACGATAGAGCCTGGAGATGACAGTTGAATGACCGTTTTACAGGTCTTAAGTCATTGAAATCATTGACTGAACGCTGGTGACAAATCACATGAATGTCATGCCGCAAGCAGTTCATCGCCCTACGCTGACGCATGGGTGCTTTGATCACAGAACTATCAGGGGGCCTGGATGCTCAGATACGCGGCAATCCCATCCATCAGCATCTGCACCGAGATCGCGACCAGCAGCATGCCCATCAACCGCTCGACAGCGGTCAGCACCCGCTGACCAAGCCACTTGTAGAGGTGGATCGCGGAGAACAGGATCGCGGCGGTCGCCGCCCACGCGATCATCAGCGCCAGGCTCCAGTCGCCCAGGCGCGTGGGGTCGTTGCTGCCCATCAGGATCACCGCCGCCATGCCCGAGGGGCCGGCCACCAGTGGAATCGCCATCGGCACGATGAAGGGTTCGCCGTCGGGAATTTCGCCCATCAGGCCTTCCGCAGGCGGGAAAATCATCCGGATGCCGATGAGGAACAGCACGATGCCGCCAGCGATCGACACCGACTCCTCGCGCAGATGCATCAGTTCCAGCGCGTACTTGCCGGCCCACAGGAACATCATCAGCACGGCCAGCGCGATCAACAGTTCGCGGGCGAGCACGATGCGCTGCCGCTTGGGCGGCAAGCCGCGCAGCAGGCTGAGGAACACCGGGACGTTGCCCAGCGGATCGAGGATCAGGAACAGCAGCAGCGCGGCCGAGGCAATGCTCATCCGGGCGGCGACCAGAGCTGCCCGCGCTGTTCGGCGCCTGCCGACGACAGCAGATGCACGCAGGCCGGCGCGATCAGAACAGCATCGCGGGCTACAGTCGCATCTTCCTCCACGAAGACTTTCGCGCGCAGCGGTGTGCGCATCGGCCCGGGCGCGAGACCGCAGACGCGCACGCTCGAATTCGCGAGTTCCCCGTGCAGCGTCTGCATCAGGGTTTCCAAGGCGGATTGGGCGATGCCATAGCCGCCCCAGTACGGCAGACCGCAGCCCGCGGCTTGATCGATGGCGAACACCACCGCGCTGTCTTCGGCCCGACGCAGCAGCGGCAGGCAGGCCTGGGTCAGCCACCAGCGTGCGGTCACGTTCACATGCAGTGCGCGCGCGAACGCGGCCGGATCGGTGTTGTCCAGCGGCGTCAGCCCGGGGAAATCGGCGGCGCAGTGCAGTAGGCCATCGAAGCGGCCGAGACCGGATCCGATGCGTTCGGCCATCTCGGCGTAGTCGTCTGGCGTCGCGCCTTCGAGATCGAGCGGATACAGCAGCGCTTCCCCGCCCGCCCGCACGACGGCGTCGTACACGCGATTGAGTTTGGGGACTTTCCGCCCCAGCAATACCACGGTCGCGCCAGCCTGCGCGGATGCGAGCGCCGAGGCGTGGC
>JAYUUH010000293.1:0-13084 GCA_043754745.1 Lysobacter sp. | reverse complement strand
AGCGGCCTGAAGGCCGCTCTACAGGTATGAAAAGGCTTCTGCGCTGGAGGTCGCGAAAGCGCTGGAAGGCCGAATGCGCGCTCACGCGTTTCCGCCATGCGATGCGATTTTTTTCCGCATCCTTGCGGTCGAAGACATCCAGCGCGATATCCGAAAGTCTTCAGCGCCGCGAACAGTGACGACATTGACCAGGATCAGGTTGCGGGCGGCGGATGAGCGGACCGGCGGAGTCATGAACGATGGCGTGGGCAGGGCATGAGCATGACTGCGCCGCGACGAAACGCTGTGTTGCCGAAAGCTCGCATCGCATAGGCCATAGGTCATGATTTCATGCGATCTGCAAGAGAATCCAACGCATTGGTCGTGAAATTCAGCGCGCCAGCGCGCGCCGCATATGCGGCCATCGCAAAGCTCCCGCTACAATCGTTCGAACCGTTCTGCCGGCCCCCACAATGCCTCGCTCCATTTCGCGTGCTCCACATTCGGATGCCTTCGGCTCGGACGCCCTGATTCGTCCCGCTTCGCGCGTCGATGTGCGGCGACGCTGGCGCGGGTTCGCATTGTCGTGCGCGGCGCTGCTGCTCACGGCCTGCGGCGGCGACAAGGCGCCTGCAGGCGCCGCTGGCGGACAGCCCGGCGGCGATCGGCCCACGCCGGTCACCACCATTCGTCTGCAGCCGGAGACCTTCGCCGAACGCATCTCCGCGATCGGCACCGTGAAGGCGCGCGAATCGGTCACGGTGACCGCGAAGGTCAGCGAGCTGGTGCAGCAGGTGCACTTCGACAGCGGCGATGAGGTGCGCGCGGGCGCGCCGTTGATCACGCTGTCGGACCAGCAGCAGCGCGCGGCATTGAACGAAGCGCAGGCGACGGCCGACGAAGCCGACCGCCTGTTCCGTCGCCAGAGCGAACTCGCGCAACAGCAGTTGATCGCGCGCTCGCAGTTGGACACGCAGCGCGCCACCCGCGACTCCGCGAACGCGCGCGTCGGGCAGATCCGCGCGCAGCTGGCCGACCGCGTGATCCGCGCGCCGTTCTCGGGCGTGCTGGGTCTGCGCCAGGTCAGCCCCGGCGCGCTGGTCACGCCGGGCACGCCGATCGCAACGCTTGACGAACTCGCCCGCGTCTACGTGGATTTCCCGCTGCCCGAATCGCAGCTGTCGCTGGCCAGCCAGGGCCGAGCGATCACCGGCACCGCGGCGGCGTATCCCGATCGAACCTTCGATGGCGTGGTCGCCATCGTCGATGCGCGCGTCGATCCCGGCACCCGCGCGGTGACGGTGCGCGCCGATCTGCCGAATCCCGAACGCCTGCTTCGTCCCGGCATGCTGGTCAACGTCACCCTGCCCAGCGCCGAGCGGCAAGCGCTGATGGTGCCGGAGATCGCGGTAGTGCAGGTGGGGCGCGACAGTTTCGTCTACCGCGCCAAGGACGACGGCAGCGTCGAACAGGTGCGGCTGACGCTGGGTGCACGCGGCGACGGCAAGGTCGAGATCGTCGACGGCGCCAAGGCCGGCGACCGCATCGTGGTGGATGGCACCGGCAAGCTGCGCCCCGGCGCGAAGATCAGCGAGGGTGCGGCGACACCGAAGCAGGAGACGATGCCTGCGACACCGCCCTCCGCAACGCCCTCCGCAACGCCCGCATCCGCAGAGTCGCCGCCCGCAGCGCCGCCGCCGTCGACCGAGCCTGCTCCCGCAGGAAATCCGCTTGAGAAGAGCCGGCCCGAGAAGAACCCGCCCGCCCAGGATTCGCCCGCCGCCCCCGCCCGGAGCTGATCGCCATGCGCCTGTCCGATATCTCGATCGAACGTCCGGTCTTCGCGACGGTCCTCAGCCTGTTGCTGATCGTGCTCGGGGTGATGTCCTACACGCGCCTGACCTTGCGCGAACTGCCGGCCATCGATCCGCCGGTGGTGTCGGTGGACGTGGCCTATCCGGGCGCGTCCGCCGGCGTGGTCGAAACCCGCATCACCCAGGTGCTGGAAGATGCGCTGGCCGGCATCGAAGGCATCGAAAGCCTGCAGTCGCGCAGCGTCAACGGCCGGTCCTCGGTGACCATCGAATTCACGCTCGACCGCGATATCGAAGCCGCGGCCAACGACGTGCGCGATGCGGTCAGCCGTGTCGCCGACCGGATGCCTGAAGAAGCGGACCCGGCCGAAGTCGAAAAGGCCGACAGCGATTCCGAAGTGATCATGTGGTTGAACATGAGTTCGACCAGGATGGACACGCTGCAGCTCACCGATTACGCCGACCGTTATGTCGTGGATCGGCTGTCCGCGCTCAACGGCGTGTCGCAGGTACGCGTCGGCGGTCAGCAGCGCTACGCGATGCGCATCTGGCTGGACCGCAATGCGCTGGCGGCGCGCGGCCTCACCGCGAGCGACGTGGAAAGCGCGCTGCGCGCCGAGAACGTGGAATTGCCGGCGGGCCGGATCGAATCTGAGAGCCGGGACTTCACGCTGCGCGTGGAGCGCACGTATCTGAAGGCCGAGGATTTCGCGCAAATTCCGCTGGGCAAGGGCACGGACGGCTATGTCGTGCGTCTGGGCGATGTGGCTCGCGCCGAGCTGGAATCGTCCGAGCGCCGCGCCTATTTCCGCAGCAACGGCACGCCCAACGTGGGCCTGGGCATCGTCAAGACCTCGACCGCCAACAGCCTGGATGTGGCGCTGGCCGCGCGCGCCGAGGCCGAGCAGATCCAGAAGAACCTGCCCGATGGCACGGCGATCTTTGTCGCCTTCGACAGCACCATCTTCATCGAAGCCGCGGTGGACCGGGTCTGGGCCACGCTGTTCGAGGCGATCGCGCTGGTGCTGCTGGTGATCTGGCTGTTCCTCGGCAGCGTGCGCGCCGCGATCATACCCGCGGTCACCGTGCCGGTGTGCCTGATCGCCGCGTTCATCGCACTGTACGCCTTCGATTTCTCGATCAATCTGCTCACGCTGCTGGCGCTGGTGCTGTGCATCGGCCTGGTGGTGGACGACGCCATCGTGGTGCTGGAGAACATCCAGCGCCGCGCCGATCTGGGCGAGCCGTCGCTGGTCGCGGCCAAGCGCGGCACCAAGCAGGTGGCGTTCGCGGTGATCTCCACCACGGCGGTGCTGGTCGCGGTGTTCCTGCCGATCGGTTTTCTCGAAGGCAATACCGGGCGGCTGTTCCGCGAGCTGTCGGTGGCCCTGGCGGCGGCGGTGACCATCTCCGCGCTGGTCGCGCTGACGCTCACGCCGATGATGTCGTCCAAGCTGGTGCGCCCGCATGCCAGCAACAAACCGAACCGGCTGCACGGTTGGGTGTCCAGGCAACTGGATCGCGTGTCGCGCGGTTATCGGAATCTGTTGGAACGCACGATCCAGCGCGTGTGGATGTTCGGCGCGCTGATGGTCGTCGCGCTGGTGGCCAGCGCGCTGCTGTTCAAGTTCGTGCCGAGCGAGCTGGCGCCGCCGGAGGATCGCGGCGTGTTCTTCGCGTCGGTGGTCGGTCCGGAAGGCGCGGGCTTCGACTACACGGTCGGCCAGATCCAGCAGGTCGAAGCCGTGCTGCTCAAGCAGGTGGGCGAAGGCAAGCCGATGCAGCGCGTGAACACCCGCGTGCCCGGCGGTTTCGGCGCCAGCGAGGAAATGCATACCGGCCAAGCGATCGTGTTCCTGCAGGACTGGGACAAGCGCGATATCACCACCGACGAGGTTGTGCAGCAGGTGCGCAAGGATCTCGGCAAGCTGACCGGCGTGCGCGTGAACCCGCAGGTGCGCACCGGCCTGACCCGCGGCGGCGGCCAGCCGTTCCAGATCGTGCTGGGCGGGCCCGAATATGGCGAACTCGCGCAGTGGCGCGATCGCGTGCTCGCGCGGATGGAGAAGAATCCGAACTTCTTCGCCGCCGATTCCGACTACAAGGAAACCCGGCCGCAGATGCGGGTGATGATCGATCGCGCCCGCGCCGCCGATCTGGGCGTGTCGGTGACCGAAGTCGGCCGGACCCTGGAAACGATGATGGGCAGCCGTCGCGTCACCACGTTCGTCGACAACGGCGAGGAATACGACGTGATCCTGCAGGCCGAACGCGCCGCGCGCGCCACGCCGTCCGACCTGTCGGCCATCCAGGTCCGCGGCAACAACGGCGAACTGGTTCCGCTGTCCAATCTGGTCACCATCACCGAACTGGCCGAAGCCGGCAGCCTCAACCGCTTCAACCGGCTGCGCGCGATCACCATTTCCGCGGGGCTGTCGCCGGGTTATCGCTTGGGCGACGCGATCGAATGGGCGAATCAGGTCGTGCAGGAAGAATTGCCCGATACCGCGCAGATCGACTGGAAGGGCGAATCGCGCGAATTCCAGAAGGCCGGCAGTGCGGTGCTGCTGACCTTCGCGCTGGCGCTGCTGGTGGTGTATCTGGTGCTGGCCGCGCAGTTCGAAAGCTTCATCCATCCGCTGGTGATCATGCTCACGGTGCCGCTGGGCGTGCTCGGCGCGCTGCTGGGATTGTGGGTGGCGGGCAGCACGCTCAATCTGTTCAGTCAGATCGGCATCGTGATGCTGGTGGGGCTGGCGGCGAAGAACGGCATCCTGATCGTCGAATTCGCCAACCAGCTGCGCGACGAGGGCAGGGAGATCGGCGAAGCCATCATCGAATCCTGCGTGGTGCGCCTGCGCCCGATCCTGATGACCTCGATCGCCACGATCATGGGCGCGGTGCCTCTGGTGGTCGCAGGTGGGCCGGGCTCGGCCAGTCGCGCCACCATCGGCATCGTGGTCATCTTCGGCGTGGCGTTCTCGACGCTGCTTTCGCTGTTCGTGGTGCCGGCGTTCTATCGCCTGCTCGCTCCGTTCACGCATTCGCCCGAAGCGGTGAAGCATGCGCTGGAGAAGCTGGAAGCGGAAACGCCGCAGGCCGCCGGCAGTCACTGACGGCTTCCGCATGAGCACTACGCGCACTGAGCTGGGCGTGATCATCCGCAGGTTGGTCGGGTGGATCTATGTCGCGATCGGTGCGCTCACGCTTAGCGGGATCATTGGCAATCTCGGCCCTTTCGCGCCTGCCGAAGACAGCCCGGAGGCCCGGGGGATGGAGTGGGGTGTCATCGTCATTCCGATGATGCTGCTGATGTCGGGCACGTTCGCATTCGCCGGCTACTGGGCGATGACCCATCCGCGCGTGCATCGGCGTCGCACGATCGCGCTGGCGTTCGTTGCGATGACTTGCGTGTTTTTGGCATGGGGCGAGCTTCGAGGTTAATGATGCACTGATTCGGATCAGTGCTCATGGCATGCACGGTGCGCACGTTAAGTCATGATGCGCTGTGCCTGAAGCCGGTGCGCTCCAAGCGCACTCTATAAAAGCAAGATCTTTCGATAGCGTTCCGCCATCGCATCGTCGAAGGCGCAGAAGACCAGTCGCGCAGGCGGATGCGCGCTCCCGCGCACGCTGGCCACCGCGATCGCCGCTGCGTCGTCGACCGGATAACCGAACACGCCGCAGCTGATCGCCGGAAACGCGATCGAAGCGATGTCGTGTTCTGCCGCCAGCCGCAGCGATTCGCGGTAGCAACTGGCCAATTGCTCCGGCTCGCCCGAACGGCCGCCCTGCCAGACCGGGCCGGCGGTGTGGATGATCCAGCGTGCGGGCAAGCGGAAGCCGGGGGTGATCCGGGCTTCGCCCGTGGGGCATCGGACGTAGGGGCGCACCATCGGGATGGCGCCGCAGGCCTTCGGCAACTCCGGTCCCGCGGCACGATGGATGGCGCCATCGACGCCGCCACCGCCGGACAGTGCTTGGTTGGCGGCATTGACGATGGCATCGACGGCGAGGGTGGTGATGTCGCCGCGCAGGACTTCGATCTGCATGCGTTTGACTCCGTTGGGCCTCATTGCGGACAGCCGCCGCGGGCCGCGCCGGCGCGCTATGCTGCGCGGGTCGCCTCCGGAGAGCCGCCCATGACCAGCCAGCAAGTGCCGCCGTCCGTGATCGCCGCGTTGCATCGCGGCGACAAGATAGGTGCGATCAAGCTGTTGCGCGAGGCCAGCGGCGGCGACCTCAAGTCGGCGATGGCGATGATACAGAACCTCCCCGCACGGATCGCCGAGCAGCAGAACGGCGGCAGCGACGATCGGCCCGGCGATCACAGCGGCCCCCACCATCTTGGTGCGACCGCGGCGCAGATCGCGTCGCGCGCGGAAACCATTTCGGTCATGTCGAAGTCGCACCCGCCGACGGTGATGCCCGGCGATGGCGCCACCCACCAGTGGGTGTGGCTGTTGATCGGCGTGGTCGCGCTGGCGGCGTGGTTTTTCTTCGGCTGATCGGCCTCTGCCGAACAGCGCGCCGCGGTCTTTGTCCGCAGCCGTTATGAACACTCGTTACAATGGGCCATGCCCTGGAAACAAACTCCGTATTCGTCCCCGGCGCCGGCCGAGCCCGCGCGCCAACGCCGCGATGTCGAGCTGCGCCTCTATGGCCTGAACGCGGTGCGCGCCGTGTTCGCGCGCCGGCCTCAGGCCATCCGCAAACTCTATCTGGCCGAAGCGCGGATTCCGCAGCTGCAGCCGCTGCTGAAATGGTGCGTGGACAATCGCGTAGGGTATCGCGTGGTCGAGCAGGACGTTCTGCAGAAACTCGCCGCCAGCGCGCACCACGAGGGCGTGGTCGCGGACGTGATGCGCGAGGAGCCCCTGTCGCTGGCGCCATGGCTGCGCGAGCTGGCGCCGGGCCCGTGCTGCGCGCTATGGCTGGACGGCGTAGGCAATCCGCACAACCTCGGCGCGATCCTGCGCTCCGCCGCTCATTTCGGCGTGGTCGCGGCGTTCCTGCCGAAGCAATCTACGCTGGCGCTTTCGGGCGCCGCCGCGCGCGTCGCCGAGGGCGCCGCCGAAATGGTGCCGTTCGTGCGCCTGGGCCGCGAAGACAACGCCATCGCGCAGCTGCGCGGCGCGGGGTTTTCGATCGCGGCCACGGTCGTACGCGGCGGTCACGATCTGTTCGCGACGAAGCTGCCCGAGAGAACGATCTTCGTGCTCGGCGCAGAAGGCGAAGGCATGGATGCCGAACTCGCCAAGGCCTGCGACCTGCGGCTGTCGATTCCCGGCAGCGGCGCGGTGGAAAGCCTCAACGTCGCTGCCGCGACGTCGGTGCTGTTGGCGGAGTGGTTCAGGGCGCGCAGTCGCTGAAGCATTCTGCGGGAGCGATGCAGGTCGCGGCGATGCTGTCGTTTTTCGTGGGAGCGACGCAAGTCGCGACGGCTTGCAGCAAGCGTTTCAGCGATCTGTCGCGACTTGCGTCGCTCCCACAAGACACCTTCATCTCATCCGTCGGATCGCCTGCAGCGCCGCTTCGTATTCCTGAGCCGCGTGCGGTTCGCGCAGCATCGCCAATAGCGTGGCGGCGAGCGCGCCTTCTTGCTGCAGTCAATTCATCCTGCCGTGGCGGGCCATGCGGTTCATCGAGTCGATCACATGGGCCATCGCATCGACGGCGCCCTGCAGGCCGGAGACGAACGCGTTTTCGCGTTGTTACGTCGCGCGGACGATGCGCTTTCAGGGCACGGCGGGCTTTCTGGGTGCGCTGCCGAAACCGCCGTCGGCCGATGCGGCGAGATACGCGAATACCGCATACGCCGCGGCATTCTGCGCCAGCGCTGCGGGATCGATCTTGTCCAGGGTGTCGTCGGGCGTATGGTGCAGATCGAAATAATCGGTGCCGTCCTGCCCCAGCCACGCCCATGCCGCGCCCTCGGCGGCAATGGGGCCGACGTCGGGTCCCGGGCCGCCCTTGGCCATCGCTTCGATGCCGAGCGGTTTCAGGGCTTCGGCGATCTGCGCCGCCGCCGCTTGCGCATGCGGCGCGGCGCTGGTGTTGAACCCATAGATGCGGCCGGCGCCGAAGTCGCTTTCGGCGACCAGTTGATGCTGCGCCACTGTCGGCTTGTACTGCGCTGCGTAGGCCTTGCCGCCGTAAAGACCCTGTTCTTCGTTGGCGAACGCGATCACGCGGATGGTGCGCGCCGGGCGCTGGGCTTTGGGCAGGCGGCCGATCAAATGCCCGGCCGCCATCGTGATCGCGACCCCGGCGCCGTCGTCGACCGCACCGGTGCCCAGATCCCATGAATCCAGGTGACCGCCGGTCACCACCACTTCGTCGCGCAGCGTGCGATGACGGCCAGTGATCTCACCGATGACGTTGAACGATTCGGCGGTGCCGTCCCAGCCGCAGTCCAGCGCGAGGCGGATGCGCAGCGGTTTGCCGCGCGCCAGCAGCCGGCTGATCTGCTCGGCGTCCGGCAGCGCCAGCGCGGCGGAAGGAACCGGCGTCAGTCCGTCGTCGAAGCGTGTGACGCCGGTATGCGGATAGCGGTGCTGCTCGGTGCCGGCGGATCTCATGACATAACCGACTGCGCCGGCGCGGATCGCCGCGCTCGGCCCGCGGCTGCGGATCCGGCTGGCGGGCCCATAGCCGTTGCCGTCGCGGGCGCGCTGCATGGTGTAGTCGACGAACGCGATTTTCCCGGAGAGCGATCCGGCCGGTGCCGCTTCCAGCGCGGCGAGGTCGGGGAAGCGCACCACCTCGCCTTCGACGGTGCCGCCCGGGCTTCCGCCCAGCGCGGTCAGATGCAGCGGCTGCGCGAATTCGCCCAGCACCGCGCCGCTTTCGCTGCGGCGCACCCATTTCGGGAAGCTCACCGGCTCCAGCCAGACCTTGTCGTAGCCCAGCGCCCTGAACGTCGCCTCGGCCCAGCGCACCGCGCGCATATCGGCCTCGCTGCCCGCGAGACGCGGACCGATTTCCGTGGTCAGCGATTCGACGACCTGCCATGCGGTCTTGTCCTGCAGCGCCTGTGCGCGCAACTGCGCGGCGTTCGCCAGCGCCGCTTCGGGGATGCGGGTTTCGCGCGGCGGCGCGGCCGTTGCGGTCGCGGTCGCGAGGGCCGCGACCAGTGCGGCGATGCGGGTCAGACTCGAACGCATTGCGAAGGCTCCGGCGTAAAAAAACGAAGCCGCGAGCGTAGCAGCCCGCGGCTCCGCATGCAGATGCCGTCGGTCACGCTGGCGTGACCGCAACCTACGCCTGTTCCGGCGGTTATTTCCTGATCGCGTCGCGGATTTCGCGCAGCAGGAGCACTTCTTCGGGGGCTTCGGCAACGGCTGGAGGCGCGGCGGCTTCGGCTTTTTTCAGCCGGTTCATGATCTTGATCACCATGAACAGCACGAACGCGATGATCGCGAAATCGATGACCGTCTGCAGAAAGGCGCCGTACTTGATGGCGACCGCCGCGGCGACTTCCCTGCCGTCCGCGCCGATCACCGCGTCCTTCAGGACATAGGCGAGATCGCCGAAATTCACTCCGCCGATGAAATTGCCGACGACCGGCATGATCACGCCATCGACCAGCGCACTGACGATCTTGCCGAACGCCGCGCCGATGATCACGCCGACCGCGAGGTCGACGACATTGCCTTTCATCGCGAATTCTTTGAACTCGGAAATCATGCCCATGGAATCGTTCTCCGGTAGGTGCGGTCTGGGTGAGTGATGCGGATCCGAGCCTGGGCCGCGACAGCGCATGCGTGCGCCCGCGAAACTGCGTTTACAGCGGTGGCGCGATCCGGCATTCGAGAAGGATCAGATTGTCCAGACGCCCTTCGCAGACGTCGCCCGGCTGCAGCGCGGCCACGCCCGCGGGCGTGCCCATGAACACCAGATCGCCAGCGCGCAGCGCATAGAGTTTCGAAAGCTCATGGAGGATGTCCGGCACGTCCCAGACCAGCTGGTCGAGGCGCGATTCCTGACGCAGCGTGCCATTGACCCGCAGCGAGAGCGTGCGGTCGTGCAGCGCGCCGGCATCGGCCTTCGGCACCAGATGGCTGATCGGTGCGGACTGGTCGAAGGCCTTGCCGGTGTCCCACGGCAGGCCCTTGGCTTTCGCGGCGGCCTGAAGGTCGCGGCGGGTGAGGTCCAGGCCGATGCCGTAGCCGAAAACCAGCGCTTCGGCCTTCGCGGGGCCGAGCACGCCTGCGGGCGCGTCCTGGCCCAGTGCGACGACCAGTTCGATCTCATGGTGCAGGTCGCGGGTGCCGGGCGGATAAGCGGCCACGCCGTCGACGACCAGGGCGTCCGCGGGTTTCATGAAGAACACCGGCGTGCCGCGTTCGGCTTTCGATGCCGGGGCGGCGGCGCCCATTTCGCGCGCGTGGTCGGCGAAATTGCGGCCTACGCAGTAGACGCGGCGGACCGGGAAATAGCCGCTGAGTGATTGGCCGCGCACCGGCACGCGCGTTGGCGGGGGCGGAGGAATCAGATCGGAAAGGGATGCGTTCATGGCGACATGATCGCCTGCCCGGCGGCGGTGCGTCGAGCCCGGTCACAGGGCCCTGACACGACGAAACTCAGCGCGCGTTCGACAGCACCGGTTTGCGCACGACCCGATATTCGCCTTCCAGGGTCCGTGCGGGCGTCGCCGCGATCCGCTTGCCGCGCCGGCGCCACAGACGCGACAGCAGGCCTACTCCCAGCATCGCGGTGCCGACCACCACGCCCACCACCAGCAAGCCTGCGAGCACGGCGATACCGAACAACGCCAGCAGGACGCGCAGCGCGCGATGACGCGGCTTGCGCGGCGCGAAGAATTCGCGGGTGCGGTGGCGGGAGTTCTGGAAGCTGAAAATGGAGGCGAACATGGGGAGGTGGCATGACACACTGATGGCCAGCGGCCGGTCGCCGCAGTATCGGACGCGCGATGACGGAAGGTGTGAGAACTTCGTTAAACCAGGATTCCGTCAATCGGGATGCCGCCGCCAAGCCGCTGGCATCGCTCGGCGACCTGCCCGACGGTGGGCTGCTGGAGGTCGAGGCCGACGTCGGCGGAAGCGCCGAATCCCTGATCCTGCACCGCGACGGCGACGCTGTCCGCGCTTGGCTGAACATCTGCCCGCACGCCGGCCGGCGCTTGGACTGGGCGCCCGGAAAATTCCTGCAATCGAAGGACGGCCTGCTGGTCTGCGCCGCGCACGGCGCCAGCTTCGAACTGCGCGAAGGCGCCTGTGTCGCCGGCCCTTGTCGCGGCGAATCGTTGCGCGCGGTGGCGGTGGACGTGGTTGAAGGTGCGGTGCGGATCGCCCGGGAGTAACGCTTATGAGCAACATCCCTATCGATACCTATTTGCGGACTTCGATTTTCAGTCGCTTGCAAAAGGTCGCAATCGACGTGGAAAGCATCGAGGCGGCCATGAGAGACAAGGGCTTCCGCTCCTTTTGCCCGACGCAGGAATTTCAGGGCGTCACTCTGGAGCGATCCGCTCCGTTGTTGCTTGGACGCGACTTGACGTACGCTGATAGTCGGAACTACCGGACCGACAGTGCTCTGCACAGCCTAGGGTTCGATGCCGGGAAAAACGCATGGATGTCGGCGATCGACAGAAATGGAATTTTCTACAAGGGATTTGAGTACTAGGAGTCCCGGTATGAAAGTCTCATCAATGTTTTCCTTGCCGATGCGGGCGTGAGCGCCTTGAATGTCAAGCGCAGAGATGTGGCGGTTCGCCTTCGTACATCGGAATCCGAACGATTCCGATCCATTGCTGAGGATTTGAATTTTTTTGACTCTTCCGATCAGGTTGCCGGCATCTTTCGTGCGGCCGATCTTTTGGAGGCGACGTGCGTGCAGGCGAAAAAAAGCACGATCTCTGCCGCAAGGCCGATCTTTGGGTTTCCAGTCGGTCTTGAATGGAGCTTGTTCGTCGTTCCCGAAAAGCCTGCGCTTAGAGGTGGGACGATTGTCGTGTTGGATTGGGTTTTTTTATTTGGCTCATGCAGAAGTCGAGCGCGCGATGCCGATGACATTCCGTACGCGCGATCATGCCTACCAAATCAACCTTTCTGCGTTGATTCCCGGCTTTGAAGTTTACATCGGAGCCGAATCAATGCCCGAAGTCATTCTTTGCGCTTCAGCTCATCTGGAGTTGGCAAGCTTATTCGCAGGCATTGCTGGAAACCTCATGCGGGATGGGGTTGCCTGATTCCGCCGTGTGTCGTTGCGGATGCCGATGGAACGATCCGGGCTAGAACACGATTTTCGCCAGGAAAAGCAGCGGCCTGAAGGCCGCTCTACATGCGTGGCTGTCGGCGATGCCTCAATCCCGCATCAACGTCGATTTGCCGAACAGGCTTTCCACCAGATCCACCGCGAGTTCGGCAGTGGCGTTGTGGTTGTCCAGCGCCGGGTTGAGTTCGACGATATCCAGCGAGCCCATGCGGCCGGTGTCGGCGATCATTTCCATGACCAGCTGCGCTTCGCGGTAGTTCGGGCCGCCGGGGACGGTGGTGCCGACGCCCGGGGCGATGCTGGGGTCGAGGAAATCCACGTCGAAGCTGACGTGCAGATGGGTGTTGTCGTCGAGATCTTCCAGCGCTTCTTCCATCGCGCGCTTCATGCCCACTTCGTCGATGTAGCGCATGTCGTAGACGTCCAGGCCGTATTCCTTCACCAGCCGCTTCTCGCCGTCGTCGACCGAACGGATGCCGATCTGGCGGATTTCGTCCGGGCGCATCGCCGGGGCGCTGCCGCCCAGGTTCACCAATGGCTCCGGGCCGATGCCGCAGAGGCAGGCCACCGGCATGCCGTGGATGTTGCCCGAGGGCGTGACGCTGCTGGTGTTGAAGTCGGCGTGGGCGTCCAGCCAGAGCACCCGGAGTTTCTTGCCGGTGTCGCGGCAGTAGCGGGCGACGGCGGTGATCGAACCAACGCCCAGGCAGTGGTCGCCGCCAAGCACGATCGGCATGCGGTTCGCGCGCAGTTCGGCGCCGACCGCGTCCATCAGCAGGCGGTTCCAGGCGACGACTTCGTCCAGATGGCGGTAGCCGTCGGTGGGCGGCAGCCAGGGGTTGGATGGACCAGCGAGGTTGCCGCGATCGGCCACGTCCACGCCGCGGGCGACGAGCGCCTCGCCGATGCCGGCGATCCGCAGGGCATCCGGCCCCATCCGCGCGCCGCGATGGCCGGCGCCGATGTCGGTGGGAACGCCGATCAGGGACACGGGCGGGAAGCTGCGCTGCATGGGGGATTCCCGGAAAGGAGGGGGGTTGGTGCCGACAGTC
>JAYUUH010000292.1:0-4326 GCA_043754745.1 Lysobacter sp. | reverse complement strand
CTCGTCCCGGGTAAAGCAAATGTCAGTAGTCGACTGAAGCGTTTCTTGACGCGCGCTGCGCGCCACTCGACTGAATCGAATTGCCTGGACCGGGCATGGGGGCCACAACGATCCGCGCAATCCTGGGACATGCGGAAAGCGAAGCCAGACCGTCGTAGAGGTGGATTACGGTGGTGTTGACGACATAAAAAAGCTGCCTCCCAAAGGAGGCAGCTTTGATTTCGCAACATGAATCGTGCGGATCAGCGAATGATCGACCAAGCGCTGGAATAGCTGGCGAGGAACGGTGTATCAAATGTGCCGTCGCCGCGGCTGCGCCACAGATACAGGAAGCCGCTCGATGCGTTGGCCCATACGATATCGCCACGCCCGTCCCCGTCGAAGTCGCCGGTGGTAGCGACGCGGAACGCCGTGCCGACCGTGAACACCCCAGTGCTCTGGGTTGTTGCGCCATTCATCCACCAGTACGCCATCTGGCCGCTGCCGGTGTTTTCCCAGACGATGTCGGAACGACCGTCGCCGTTGAGGTCCGGTGTCCCAGCGATAGCCCAAGCCGTGCCATAAGCCGCCACGAACGGTGTGTCGAATGTGCCGTCGCCGCGACTGCGCCACAGATAGAGATAGCCGGCAGAAGCGTTGGCCCAAAGGATGTCGCCACGACCATCGCCATCGAAGTCACCCGTACCAACGATCCTGTAAGCGGAGCCGACAGTGAATACGCCCGTGCTCAGAACGGACGTGCCGTTCATCATCCAATAGGCCATCTGACCAGTCCCGACGTTTTCCCAGACGAGATCGTCGCGGCCATCGGCGTTGAGGTCGGCGGTTTGCGCGATGGTCCAGCCCGGGCCGATGGCAGCGAGGAACGGCGTGTCGAACTGGCCGTCGCCGCGGCTGCGCCACAGATAGTGATAGTTGGTGGTGCTGTCGCGCCAAATGATATCGGCACGGCCATCGCCATCCAGATCGCCAGTCCCGGCAATGCGGAAGGTCGAACCGACCGCGAACTGGCCTGTTCCTGCGATTGTGGTGTTGTTGATCCACCAGTACGCCATCGTCGAGCTGGTGGTGTTGAACCAGATAAGATCGGACGTGCCGTTGCCGTTCAGATCGTTACGGACTTTCCCACCGAACGGTACGACCGAGTTGCGGAACTGCGCGACCAGCGGCATCGAGATGTTCAGGCTGCGCGCGTTGTCGGCGGTGGCGGTGCCGGTCGGACGGGCGGGGGAGGTGCCTGGAGCGTTGACGCTCGGGTTGGCGAAATAATTGATCGAGGTCTGGCTGCTGTTGGCCAGGCGGTAAGCCATGACGGTGTAGAAGCCCGTGGTCAACGCTTCGCGGTAGCCGTAGGAATACGGGTGGGTGCCGGAATCGCCGCCGCTGTCCTCCGTGTTGTGCTGCTGGCCCATGTTGTGGCCAAGCTCGTGGGCGAGCGTTTCTTCGCGACAGAAATAGTTCCGGCCGTCGCCTTCGTCCTGGTCGTTGCCGTCGCTGACGATCGAATAGCCGAAGGGCGCATCGGTGTTGTCGATGGCGAAGCCGCCGCCACCGAGCAGCCATGCGATACCGCAGCCCTGGTGCTGGGGCGCCTGGAACGGGCGCACCAGCGACACGAGATCGGCGCCGTATTCGTCGCGGGCAGTGCGCAGCGGCACAAGTTCGGCCGGAACGGTCTGCGGAGTGCAACTGGTGGCGGTGCAGTCGTAACCGGTGAGGGCTTCCAACGCGAGTTCGTTGGTGTTGGAGTCGGTGTAGTTGACCTGCACCGTACGCACCAGGCGGACGCGGGGGGTGATCAGGCTGTTCGCATACGCCTGGTTGGTGATGGCCATCAGGTTCGACAAGCGTGTCGTCGCATTTGCGGCGCTGCCGTACTTGGAGACGAGGCCGTTGGTGTAGCCCAGCACCACGTCGACCGTGTTCGCGGCGCTGGCTTTGCCGCCGCCTTCGACCGCTGCGGCGGCACTGAGCTTCCTGGCATTGACGGCGGCAGCGACGCTCGGCGGAATCAGGGCGTCGGATTCACCGGCGTCACGGCCGAGATTGCCGTCGAAGACTTTGCTGGGATCGGTCTGCACCAGCCACGAACGACCGCCGGACATGGTCAGGCTGTAGGCTTCGGTATCCTTCTGATAGATCCGGCCGAAGACCGCACCTTCACCGAAGGTGATGACGGCGTCGAGGCCGTCCTTGGTCTTGCCGATCCACGACCAGTTGCCGTCGAGCGCTTCTTCGTGGCGCTGATATGCGATACGCATCGTTTCGCCGGACGGCAGCGGCAGATCGATCGATTTGCCCGCGACAGCGGCATTAAGGGCATGGGCCTCGCTCAACTGCACGGCATGGTAAGTGTAGGCGCCGCGCTGGACCGGCTTCCGGCTACGGTCGAAAGCGAGCAGCGTGCCTTGGTCAGGCAGTGAGGCGAACGCGATCGCACGTCCGGTGTTGATCTGCGGATTCCGGGGCGACTGGGCAGATGTGGTTTGCGATTTCCCGCCGGAGCGAGAGGCTTCCTGCGCGATCTCTGTTTCAGACGTACAACCGCCGACGACCAGCGCCACGGTAAGGGTGAGAGCAAGTTTGCGCATGAGGGTTCTCGACAACGTGCCCCGACGACCGGAGCGTGAAGGCCAAGCATACGCCCAAGTGCAGGGGCGTCGCATCCCACGACCGGTAGTTGGTCGTCGGAGCCTGAGAGGGGGCGCTCACCCGGAACTGGACCGGGTTCACAATTCGCCACATTCAACAGGTGGCGACGCGATTCTAGCCCGACGATTCCCGACAACTCTAGTGCTGAGCGGCGCATCCGGCTCAGCTTTGGATGGGACGAGATGGGGCGTGGCTGGGTGGGGCTGCTACGAGCCTGACCTCAATTTCGTTCAGGCAGGCTTTCAGGCGGCAGCTCTGTCTCAACGCCTCGTGGTTGGACAGATCGCAACCGCCGCCGTCATCGGTTCTGGTCAAGGTCTTAGCCGCTACCGCGATCTCTATTGAATCGGCTTGGCTGTGATGCCCACAGCGCAGCGCCTCGGTGCACGCCCATGGCACTTCATGTCTGGGTTTGCTTGGGTTGCTTGCGTACGGACCTGCAAGCGCATCGGGAAGCGGGAAAGGATCGTGCAAATAGCGCGGCAGGTCTTAAGCGCTGCTTGCACGAAGATAAATGCGTCAGTGACGGTCGCTACACCTATTACTGGAAGACGACCATCAGGCAAAAAGTTTTTTGACAAAGCCCCGCACTCAGCTGCAAGGCATTGCTGCATTGCAAACTCGGCTATATTAGTCGTCGGGCAGCAATTGCTCTTACTGGGGATATGCATATGTCAATCGCACTTCGTTGTACGGCGACGGTCCTGTCGCTCGCGCTCGGCGCACTAGTCATGGATGCTTCGGCGCAGCAGGTCAGTGGGGCCTCCGGCAACCACGGTGGCGCGAAGGCCGCCAACGTTTCGGTCTCGCCGAAACAGCGTGGCGAAATGGCGCGCCAGTTCGTCACAAAATGGGGTGGTTACGTGCAGCGCGTCTATAACGTGCCGGTACGGACGTGGTCGCAGCGCATGGTGTCCAATTTCGCCAACGCTGATTCCGCCAATTTCAAGGATGCGCTGAAGCGCGACACGTTCGAAGGCGCGATGGCTGCGCTCTCGGGCAACGGTCATCGCCTCACCGATGAGCGCGTCATCAACAAGTTCGCGACCATGAAAACCGGCAGTGAAAAGGTTCTGGGCAGCCTGAGCGGCGACCTCGTCTACACCCCAATCCAGCCCTGCCGGATCCTGGACACCCGCAACACCGCTAACGGTCCGATCGCGGCCAACAGCACCCGCAGCTTCGTTTCGATCAACCAGGCGAACTTCACCGCGCAGGGCGGCAGCGCCACGAATTGCGGCACGCTCGGCCTCAACGCCACCGCGGTGGCCATCAACCTGACCGCCGTGTTTCCCGCCGGCAACGGCTATGCCACGGTCTATCCCTTCGGCGGCACCCAGCCGTTGGCGGCGAGCCTCAACTACGCCTCCGGTGCGATCGTGAACAATGCGATCATCGCGCAGATCCCGAACCCGCTGACCACTTCGGATTTCACGGTCTTCACCTTCGCCCAGTCGCATTACGTCGCCGATATCGTCGGTTACTTCGCGCCGCCGCAAGCGACACCGCTGGGTTGCGTCACGACCTTCGCGACACAGAATGTCGCCGCCAGTTCCCCGTTCAACTTCGCGATCCCGGCATGTCCGACGGGCTACACGGTTACCGGCGCAGGCTGCCGCACGCCGGGCCTGAACGAAGCCAACTGGGCCATCAACGGTCTGTACCGAAACGGCG
>JAYUUH010000291.1:0-13168 GCA_043754745.1 Lysobacter sp. | reverse complement strand
GCGTATCGGAAGCAGCGGCCTGAAGGCCGCTCTACAGGGTGTTCAGATGAAATCGGTGTAGGCGAAACGACCATCGCGCAGCAGGGTCTCGCCTTTCGACACCGCGATCGGCGCCGAGAACATCGGCCCGTCGTGCACGAGCGTATGGAATTCGCCGTTCTCTCCACAAGGGTCGCAGCCCGCCGGCAGATCGCGCAACAGCGCCTCATCGAAATCGCGACCGCTGAAGCCGGCATCGAGTTGTTCGCTATCCACGCAGACGATCTGCGCACGCAGGCCGCCGGCGATCATCGCGCGCGCCAATGTCGCGCTGTAACCCGGCGCCGGATTGAACAGCGGGAAATGCGGTGTCCAATCAAGTTCGGCGCACAGCGCTTCGCGGTAGGCGCGGATATCGCCGAGGAACAGGTCGCCGAACGCGATGTCGCGCAGGCCCGGCCAGCGCGCGCGGGCACGATCGAGCGCATCCGCGAACGTAGCGCGATAGATTTCGTTGCTCGCGCGCTGCGGCATCCAGGCTTCGATCACCGGCAGGCCGCACGCCGCGGCCTGCGCGTGCAGGATGTCGCGGCGGATGCCCTGCATCGCGATGCGGTCGTAGCCTTCGGTCAGCGTGGTGACCAGGCCGACGACCTCCACATCCTTGCGTTGCTGCAGGGCGTGCAACGTCCACGCCGCATCCTTGCCGCCGCTCCAGGAGAGCAGCAGCGGCAACGTCATGCGGCGCTGACGTCGCGCAGTTGCCAGCCGTTGCCCGCCAGAAGGCGCAGGCGATGCTTGAGGATCGTGCCGGGAATCGATGTGATCGCGATGAGATCGATCTTCAGATCGTGCTGTTCGCCGCGCACGGTGGCGGTGGGATCGGTCGCACCGAGCCCCGGATCGACCGCGTCCGGGTCGTCCTGCGCCGCGCGCCAGCGCTGGAACAGCGCGTCTTCGCGCAGCGCCGCCTGCAGTTCTTCGGCCATCCCTTCCGGGCCCTGCGAACGGAACGCGAATGCGCCGGCAGCGCCCAGCGCGCCGGAGTCGGGAATGCTTAGATAGAAACGCGTGGTCATGCGTGCATCCAAGCCTGTGCCGGGAATGCCAGCATAGTGCGTCGTCACGAAGCGGGCAATGCCTTACGTGCCCAGCAATTGTCCTTCAGCAGCGAAGCCGAGCGTCAGCGCGCCCTTTCCCAGATTGACCATCGCGGTCAGGCTCATCACGCTTTCGTGCAACGCGACGCCGTGCTCGCGACAGGTATCGCGCAGCGAGGCGTAGCCCGGCAAGGCGCGCATCTCTTCGAGCGGCCCGCCATAGCTCATGCATAAGTGCGGACAGAGCAGCTTTCCGCGGACACGTTCGGCGGCGTGCGAGAGCAGCTTGTTCGCGGCAGCGTCGAAGCCACGCACTTTGGCGATCGGTCCGGTGACGCCTTGATTGCCATGCAGGATCGGCTTGATGTCGAGCATCGAACCCAACGATGCGCTCAGCAGACTGACGCTGGCCTCGCCTTTCTTGCGGGTGCGCGCGCGCATGTAGTGCAGATCGCGGACGATCAGATAGCCTTGCGTATGTTGGACCAGATGGTCGATGCGCGCGCGGATCTTCGGCGGCTGGTCGCCGGCGGCGATCATCTGCGCGGCTTCGATCATGGTCACGCCCTGGGCGGCGAACACGTTCTGGGTGTCGATCACCCTGAGCGAAAAGGGTGTGGTGTGGCCCGCGGCGACGCGAATGGGTTTGTAATCGTTGAGGATGACGAAACTGGCCTGGGTCGCATTGTTGTAGATCGGACTGCGGTTCTTCATCACCGTCAGGCAGAAGACGTAGTCGTAGTCGATCACCAGCCGCGTGAGGAACAGGTCGCGGATCTGTTCGACGCTGAAGGAACTCGTTTCCGCATCGACACCGCGCTCCGCTATATCCGATTCGATAAACGCCAGCGCGGATTGCTCGTCGCGGATGTCCGCGAAGACGGTTTCGCCGATCTTGATGGCGATGGGAAGTATGACGATGCCGTATTTTTCAAGGACATTCGACGGCATGTCGCAAGTGGCATCTACCACGAGACCTATACGCATGATGGCGGCTTCCAAAGGGGGTGAAATGTAATCACTGCCTCCATGCTAATTATGCCAGTCGACATGAACGCAGCCGCCCCTGTTCAACCGCGCTGCACGCCAACCGGCAACTCCGCGACCCGTTGCATCTCTGCTTCCTCCAACAACGCCGGGTCGCGCAGTGCCGCTACTGCGAACTCATGGGCATCATTCCCCCAAAACAGCGAACTGCCAAGTGCCAGCGTCGGCACCCCGAAGACACCTGCGGTCAGCGCGATTTCGGTGCAGGTGCGCAGCATCGCCTTTACTTCAACGGAATCCGCTACGCCGACCGGCAATCCCAGCATTTCGCGCACCGGTTCCAATGCCTGCGCGGTGTCGGCGACACGGCCCTGCACCCAGATCCAGTCGAACAGCGCATCGATGGACGCAGGCGACGCTCCTGCTGCGATGCACAAACGCAGCGCGGGCAATGGATTGAACGGATGCTTCGGCGGAAACCGCAGCGGCACGCCGGCCTGGCGCGCCTGCCACAACACGTGTCGATAGGTGAACTCGCGTTTGCTCGGAATTTCCGCTGGACCTTTCTGGCCGCGGGTGTCGAGCACCGCCGCGAACAGGATCGGCACCGGGACGATGGCGTGTTCGGCCATCAGCGCACGCACTTTCGGCCAGTGCAGATAGGCGAAGGGCGAGATGAAATCGAAATACCAGCGGTTGGCGGCTTCGGTCATGACGGGTTCCGGAAAGTGGCGGCGCCGGCTCAGCAGCCGACGGCGCTGTGTTCGGCCACCGCGTGCAGCAGTTCGTCGCCTTCGGCAGCGCCGGAGAGGAACAACACGGGCCGCGTCAGGTTGTAGTGATCGCTGGTATCGAAGATGAGGTCGAGCTTGCCGTCGCGATCGAGATCGCCAGCGAAGATCAGGCCGGGCGAAGCATCGTCGCCCAGCCACAGGGACATCCCGGCATCGCCCCGATTGCGCTGCCCGGACATCCGCACCAGCGCCTGGCTGCGCCCGCCTTCGATCAGATCGATGGCGCACAGCAATCTACCCTTGACGGCGGCACCCTCCACAGAGGCACCCTCGACAGCGGGACCGGCGACATCGCAGCGGGTCGCGAGCCGATAGATCTTGTCGCCCAGGACCAGGGTCCGCGCGATGGGATCGCCACCGTCCGCAGTGTCCTCGATACGCGCCCGCAACACCGGCCCGGCATGCAGCCCGGTGCCGCGCAGATAGGTGACGACATCGGTCTTGTCGCTGCCGACTTCGCTGCCGGTGGCCTGGCCCTCGGCATCCACGATCTCGTCGAACACCGTCTTCACCCGCAGGCGTGCGGTCTCCAGCCGCGCATCATCCGCCTGCACGCGCAGCGCAAGCCAGCGCTCGCCATGGCGCGCCACGGCTTCTCCCTGGTGGAAATTGCCCGGCGGCTGCAACGCATGCGCGCCGGACAATGCGAACATCAATAGCGAGGACAACATCGACGGGCTCCGAAGTCAGTTCTTTCCGGCAGGATACGCCCGCGGCAGATCGCCTTCTGCGCGCAGATAGCGGTCGCGCAGTTCGGTCTGGCGGCTGCGCATCGGAATCGCGCGGCCATCGAACCACACCTGCGCCGCCACCGTGCTTACATCCAGCGGGTCGCCGGTCCACAGCACCAGATCGGCGCGCTTGCCGACCGCGATGGTGCCGATGCGATCGCCCACGCCCAGGACATCGGCCGGCACCCGGGTCAGACCGGCCAGCCCGTCTTCCCACGGTAGCCCGCTGGCCACCGCGATGCCCGCGCCCTGGCGGAGTTTGCGGGCGTTGTGGCTGGGATCGTTGGACTGCACGAAACTCACCGCCACTCCGGCCGCGCGCAGGCGTGCGGCGTTCTGCAGGGTCGAGCCGATCTCATCGAAGCTGCGCGGCAGGTTGGCGAAGGGATCGACGAATACCGGCACCTTCGCCGCGGCGAGCTGCGGCGCCAACATCCACGCCTCGGCGCCGCCCTGGATCGCGATGCGCACGCCGTGCCGCTGCGACCAGCGCAGCAACTGGCGGATGTCGGCGGCGCGATGCACGCCCACCATCGCCCGGCCGCCGTTGTCGAGGTAGCGCGCCAGCGCGTCGCGGCCGGCGGGCGTGAGCATCGCCATCGGCGACCCGGGGGGAATGCGCCCGCGCACCTCGTCGATGAACTGGTCGAGCAACATCCACTGACTCGCGCGGGTTCCGCCGCTGAGGCCGGCGCCGTCGCTGCCCAACTGCACGAACAGCAGCTTCGGGCCGGCCGGATCGGGGCTGCCGTCCAGCCGTACCACCGCGCCCTGGCCGGCGATGATCGAGCCGCCGTTGACCGCATTCGCGCCCAACAGCGTAAAGCCGATGCCCTCGACCCGCGCGATCGGCACCAGCAGCGAGGCCGGGTTATAGGCAAGCGTCACGTCGAACTCGGGCCGCACCACCATCTGCTTGCCCTGGCCGAGCGCCAGCGCCTGGTCGTTGGTCGGATCTTCCGCCGACACCTCGTCCAGACCGATCGCGGTGACGCCACCGAACAGGGTCGGCGTCAGCGGCTTGCCGCCGGCGTCCACCACGTCGACGCCGCTCGCGGACAGGCCGCGGCCGATAGCGGCGATGTTGCCGCCGCGCACCAGCACGTCGGTGTTCTGCAGCGTGCCCTGCACACCGGCGGTGTGCACGGTGGCGTTGCGGATCAGGACGCTGTTGGAAAGCGGGTTCTGCGCGGCCGCATGGCCGACCAGCAGAGACAATCCGAACGCGAGCAGCGTCCTGCGCAAGCGGCGGCTCATCGCACGCCTCCTTCGATGCCTTGGCCCGGGATGCTCTGGCCCAGCATGAAATCAGATTTCGGCTGGCGCGACGGGTCGTTGCGGTCGTAGACGCGCGCACCGTCGACGTAGACCTGTTCGGCCTTGGCGTAGACGCTGAACGGGTTGCCGCTCCACAGCACCACGTCGGCCATCTTGCCGGCCTCCAGCGTGCCGGTCTTGTCGAGGATGCCCAGCGACTTCGCCGCGTTGGACGTGATCCAGCGCACCGCGCGCTCCGGCGGAATGTCGACGCCCATGCGCTGCGCGCTGGCCATCGCTTTCGCCGCTTCCTGGTTCAGCCGCTGGATGCCTTCATCCGAATCCGAATGCACGATCGCGCAGCCGTTCTGCGGACGATCGACCAGCGCGATGTTCTCCTGGATGCCGTCGAAGGCCTCCATCTTGAAGCCCCACCAGTCGGCCCACAGCGCGCCGCAGATGTTTTCCTGCGCCAGGCGGTCAGACAGTTTGTAGGCCTCCGCGGCATGGTGGAAGGCGCTGATCCTGAAACCGAATTCCTTGGCCAGATCCATCATCACCGCCATCTCGTCGGCGCGGTAGCAGTGGATATGCACCATGATGTCGCCGTTGATCGCGCCGGCCAGCGTGTCCATCTTCAGATCGCGCTTGCCGCCGCTGTCGTTGGCGCTGTCGGTATCGCCCGAACCGCTCTGCCACCAGCGCTTTTTCTGCGCGGCGGCCTTCTTGGGCCGGTTCTTCTTGAGATATTCGCTGGCGTCGATGAACGCCGCGCGGTAACCGGCGACGTTGGCCATGCGCGTCGATGGGCCGCCGCGCTCGCCGTAGACGCGCTTGGGGTTCTCGCCGCAGGCCATTTTCAGGCCCCAGGGGGCGCCCGGGAATTTCATGCCCTGGTAGGTCGTGGCCGACACGTTCTTCAACGTCACGCCGCGGCCGCCGATCAGGTTCGCCGAACCGGGCAGGATCTGCAGCGTGGTGATGCCGCCGGCCAGCGCCGCCGCGAAGCCTGGGTCCTGCGGCCAGACCGAATGTTCGGCCCACACGTTCGGCGTGGTCGGCGCCGTGGCTTCGTTGCCGTCCGAATGCGCCTTCACGCCCGGGCTGGCGTACACGCCAAGGTGCGAATGCACGTCGATGATGCCCGGGGTCACCCACTTGCCGCCGCCGTCGACGCGGATGGCATCGACGGGTGCGTCCAGATTCGCGCCGACCGCCACGATCCTGCCGTCGCGCATCAGCACGTCGGCGCCGTCGAGGCGCGTGCCCGTTCCGGTCAGCACGGTCGCGCCGCGGATCAGCACCGGCGGCGAAGCAATGGCGCGGTAAGTGCTTGCGTAAGGGTCCTGCGCGAAGCGGGACGCGCTTTTCGCGGACGGGCTTTTCGCCGATTCGGGCGCGTCGGCGGCCATGGCCGGCGTGACGGCCGGCGCCAACACCAGCGCGGGCAACACGGTCGCGGCCAGCGCGACGACGAAAGTTCGATGCATGACGTTGATGCCCCTGGCGAGACGCCCCTTCGGACGGTCCGCCACCCTAGCCCGCGGCCGCCCCGGTGCCAACCATGACCAAGGTCATGGTGCAAAATGCGCGGCACGACCGGAGAAGACACATGAAAGAGAAAGACCAGATCGTCGAGAACTGGCTGCCGCGCTACACCGGCGTGCCGCTCGACCAGTTCGGCCAGCACATCCTGCTGACCAATTTCGGCGGCTACCTCGGCCACTTCGCGCGCATGACCGGCGCCCAGGTCGTCGGCATCGACCGGCCGATGCCCAGCGCCACCGCCGACGGCATCACCATGATCAACTTCGGCATGGGCAGCCCCAACGCCGCGACCATGATGGACCTGCTGTCCGCGATCATGCCGCAGGCCGTGCTGTTCCTCGGCAAATGCGGCGGATTGAAGCGTAAGAACCAGCTCGGCGACCTGGTGCTGCCTATCGCCGCCATCCGCGGCGAAGGCACCAGCAACGATTACCTGCTGCCCGAAGTGCCCGCGCTGCCCGCATTCGCCCTGCAGCGCGCGGTGTCGACGATGATCCGCGACCTCAACCACGACTACTGGACCGGCACCGTCTACACCACCAACCGCCGCGTCTGGGAACACGACGCCGCCTTCAAGGAACGCCTGCGCATGATGCGCTGCATGGCCATCGACATGGAAACCGCCACTATCTTCGCCGCCGGCTTCGCCAACCGCATCCCCGCCGGCGCGCTGCTGCTGGTCAGCGACCAGCCGATGATTCCCGAAGGCGTGAAGACCGAAGCCAGCGACGCGAAAGTCAGCGCCGAGTTCGTCGAACGCCACATCAGCATCGGGATCGAAGCCCTGAAGCTGATCCGCCGCCACGGCAAATCGGTGCGGCATCTGCGGTTCGACGAGTGACATCCGCACAATCGCCTGCTCCCTCCCCCGCACGCGGGGGAGGGTTGGGGTGGGGGTCCGCGCCATGTGTGCGAGCGATCGGCAACGTCGTGCTGCACTTCATGCATTCAGGAGTTCCGACATGACAAATCCTCAAACAGACGCACCGCTGCCGCACATCGTCCGCTTCTGGCGCGATGCCGGCCCCGCGAAATGGTTCGCCAAAGACGACGCTTTCGACGCTGAACTGCGTGCGCGTTTCCTCGACGAACACTTCGCGAACGCGCGTCGCGAACGCGAAGCCCAGCTCGACGACGCTGACGGCGCACTCGCGCTGATCCTGCTACTCGATCAAGTCCCTCGAAACGTGTTCCGCGACAGCGCGCATGCGTTCGCCACCGATCCGCTGGCGCGCGAATACGCGCAGCGCGCCCTCGATGCAGGCTTCGACACCTGCGTCGACCCCGAGCTGAGGATCTTCTTCTACATGCCGTTCGATTTCCGAAGCGATGGCCGACCAGGACCGCACGGTCGCGCTGATCGAAGCCCTCGGCGATGCCACCTATCTCAAGTATGCGGAAGCGCATCGCGATGTGATCCGGCGCTTTGGGCGGTTTCCGCATCGCAATCGGGCGTTGGCGCGGGTGAATACAGCGGAAGAGCAGGATTGGTTGGATGCGGGGGGTGGGTTTTGATCGGATAGACTCGCGCAAGCGCCAAGGAGACGCGATATGCACCGATTCCGCACTGATCGAACGATCCGGGCCACGCTGCTCTGCGGGGTTCTCGCACTCGCGCTTGGCGGATCGACAACCGTCGCCTCGCAATCCAAGACCCAGTCGAAACCGGACGCAACAATCACGGCGGAAACGTGCGCGACCTTGGAGACCTGCATCGCGCGACTGCGATCGATCGCACGCGATCGCAAGGACGATAGTTTCGGCGGCATGGACCCTGCTGAGGACCATGTCGCGCAACGCCTGCGGACGCTACCGGGCGCCGTCGACGCCATGATGTCGCTGTTGGCCGACCCGGATATCGGTGTCGCGCATTTGGCGTCATACGTGCTGCGCGATGTCACATCGATCGATGCGCGCTTCCTTCCGCAGATCAAGGCCGGGCTGGATCGCGATCTGGGCTGGCTGGCACCGGCGCTGGGGCGGATCGATACCGACGAAGCCGCGCGCGAAGCGGTAGCGCGACTGCTCGTGTCAGACAGTGCGCCGCACAATCAGGAAGCTTATGCGGTGGAACTCAGCGGGACGCGCGCGATCCCCTTCATCGTCGCAGCCGCGCGCTGCGAAGACGGCTGCAAGACTCCGCACGATCACCGTTATCTCGGCTATGTCCTCAGCGAAATGGGTACAGCAGCCATACAGGCGATGCCCGCGCTGCTGGCTGCCATCGACGATCTTTCCACGCCGGACGATATCGATCGCCGCATACTGGGCATGATCGGCGATCTCGGCGAACGCGCGCGTCCTTGGCAGGACGCCATCGCCGCATTGGAGATGCGCCGCCCCGCGCTTGCCCTCGCGCCCGAGATCGTCCTGGTAGCAATACGGTCCGACCGCGCCGCCGGGATCATGGCGAAGCGGCTGCGCGAGCGCCCGGACATCATCACGCTCAGCGACACTGCAGCACTCGGCAAATACGGACGCGAAGCAGCGCCGGCCGTACTCGAATTGTTGAATCACGAAGATCCCGAATTGCGTCTGGGCGCCGTGCGCGCGCTCGGCGCGCTCGGCGACGCAAACGCAGCAGCGGCGCTGGCGACGTCGCTGGAAGACCCCGCTGATGTCCGCGTCAACTTAGCCGCGGCGGTGGCTTTGGGACGCCTGCGCGCGGCCAGCTATACCCCCGCGCTTCAGCGCACCTCGAAGGATCACTGGCATCCAGCAGTACGTTCTGCAGCCGAAAATGCATTGCGCGCGCTAGGCGGGAATCCGTCCACCGACCACGAAGAGGGGTTGAAGCAGATGGGATTCTTCAGCGACTTCGGCGCGATGGCACTCGACTGCGAAACGCCCCGCGCGGCCTTCTTGAACGAGCCGCGGACGCGGAAGCTCTACGCGCACAGGGATGCGCGGCAGATCGCGAAACTGGAATACACCACTACGATCGAGAGCTTCGGCCCGCCGCCGGATGCGAAGCCGAACGCAGCAGGCGTCATCGCGATGACGTCGGATACGATGGTGCGGTACGAAAAGGCGACACTGCAGACCCCCTCCGCAGCACTGCGCGTCGACGGCGGCTGGCTCGCTGGCGCTGATCGCGGCGAATGGGGCGGCGAACTCGTCTGGCTAGGCGACGACGGTTTGCGCCAAACCATCCGCGACGGCAACATCGAAGACATTCATCGGCTTGGCGACCGTATCATCGCCGTGTCCGGTCTGGCGCATATGTCGATGAATGAAGGGAATCTGCTGATCGTCGAGCGCATGGCCGACGGTCACTGGCGAACATCCCAGTGGCGCGCATTGCCCGGCGCTCCAAGGGCGAGCTGGCTCACTCCGGAAGGCGAGCTGTTGGTCAACACTTATCGTGGCGGGGCGCTGCTTGTCGACGCTAACGGCCGCATGCGGATGGCGCCGTGCGTAGAGAATTCATCGCGATGAAACCAATACGGCGGCCATTGGCCGCCGTATTGGTTTCATCGATGTGCGACGCGATCGGATGCATCGCAATGGCGGGCTTGAGCCCGCCCTACGTCACTTCGACAATTGTTGCCACAGGAAACGTGTGATCGTGCCGAAAAAGCCGGTGCGCCACAGGCGCGCCCTATTGGGTTTGATGCGGCGAGTGTTGCACGGCTGAAAGCGATGTCGCGGCTTCCGCCGCTACTACAAAATCTACGCTTCGGACTTTGCCTCCTCTCCCGCCAGGAGATGGACTGAGGAGAGGGTTCGGCAAAGCGACAACTGTCGTCGGCAGACGAACCTTCATCCGGCACCGCACACCGCATCGAATCCTGCATAGGGTGCGCCTGTGGCGCACCGTTGCGTGTGATCGCGGCGAACAATCCGGTACGCCACAGGCGCACCCTATGGGGTTTGATGTAGCGAGTGTTGCCGCTGCTGAAAGCGATGTCGCGACTTGCGCCGCTCCCACACCAAAATGGCGGCCATTGGCCGCCATTTTGGTGTCGATCAACGCGCGACGCGATCGGATGCGTCGCAATGGCGGGCCAGGGCCCGCCCTACGTCACTTCGACAATTGCTGCCAGAGGAACGTGTACGCCAACGCACGCATATGCGCTTCCTGCTGGTTGTTGGCCGCGCCGCCGTGGCCGCCTTCGATGTTCTCGTAGTAGCGCACGTCGGCGTTCATCGCTTCCATCTTCGCCATCATCTTGCGCGCATGGCCGGGGTGGACGCGGTCGTCGCGGGTGGAGGTGGTGAACAGCACCGGCGGGTACTCGGTGCCTTCCTTCAGCAGGTGGTAAGGCGAGAAGGTCTTGATGAATCCCCAGTCCTTGGTGTCCGGATCGCCGTATTCGGCCATCCACGAGGCGCCGGCCAGCAGGAGGCTGTCGCGCTTCATGTCGAGCAGCGGCACCTGACAGACGACCGCGCCGAACAAATGCGGGTATTGCGCGATCATGTTGCCCATCAGCAGGCCGCCGTTGCTGCCGCCCTGGGCGCCGAGGCGCTTCGGCGAGGTGATGTTGCGCGCGAACAGGTCTTCGGCGATCGCGGCGAAGTCCTCGTAGGCCTTGTGGCGGTTGGCCTTGAGCGCGGCCTGGTGCCAGCGCGGGCCGTATTCGCCGCCGCCGCGGATGTTGGCGAGCACGAACACGCCGCCCTGCTGCAGCCAGCCGCGGCCGACCATCGAATTGTAGGTGGCGGTGTAGGACACCTCGAAACCGCCGTAACCCCACAGCAGCGTGGGCGTACTGCCGTTCATCAGCACATGCTTCGGACGCACGACGAAGTACGGCACCTTCGTGCCGTCCTTCGAGGTGGCGAAGTGCTGTTCGGTGACCATGCCGCCTGCATCGAAGAACGCCGGCATCGCCTTGATTTTCTCGGGCTGTTGGCCGATCTCGACCAGCGACAGCGTGGTCGGGGTGAGGAAATCGGTGGTCGTCATCCACAGCGCGTCGCTGTTGTCGGCATCCACCGCGCCGACGCCGACCGTGCCCACCGACGATGCGCCGACCAGCAGGCTCTGGCGCCAGCTGCCCTCGCCGATGGGCGTCATCACCCGCACCTTGCTCTTCACGTCGCTGAGCAGATTGAGCACGAGGTGCTGCCTGGTCCAGACGTATTCGGACAGCGAGGTGTGTTCGTCGGGCAGGAACACCACATCGAATTCGCGGTTGCCGGCCATGAACTTGTCGAAATCGATCACCAGCAGCGAACCGGCTTCGTAGCTGCGGTCCTTCAGCTTCCACGGATCGCGCAGTTCGACCGTCAGCCACCGGTTGTGGACCGCTTTCTTGGCCGAGTTCGGCACATCGATCTTGACCAGCTTGCCGTCCTTTCCGCGCAACAGCAGTTCGTCGTTGTAGAAGGCGATGGTGCGGCTGACGAAATCGCGCTCGAATCCCGGGCTCAGATCGCGGTAGGCGGCGATGTACATGTCCTGCGGCTTGCCTTCGTACACCAGCCGGGCCGATGCCATCGGCGTGCCGCGCTTCCATTCCCTGACGGTGCGCGGATAGCCGGCTCCGGTCATCGTGCCCGCGCCGAAATCGGTGTACACATACACGGTATCGAGATCGACCCACTGCAGGCCGCCCTTAGCTTCGGGACGGAAGAAGCCGTCCGGCACCCAGGTCTTGGTGTCGAGATCGAACTCGCGGCTGACATCGGCATCGGCGCCGCCGCGCGACAGCGCGACGATACAGCGCTGGTACTGCGGCTTGAGGCATTCGACGCCGTGCCACACCCAGTTCTCGTTCTCGGCGGCGTTCAGCGCGTCGAGGTCGATCACGGTTTCCCACTGCGGCTCGGCTTTGCGGTATTCGACCAGCGTGGTGCGCCGCCACAGCCCGCGCGGATGGTCCTTGTCCTTCCACAGGTTGTAGTAATAGCCGCCGATCTTCTCCACGCCCGGGATGCGGGCGTCGGAATCGAGGATCGCGCGCAGGTCGGCTTCCAGCTTCTGGAACCCGGGCGCGCCGCCGATCTCGGCCTCGGCCTTCGCGTTGCGCTCGCGCACCCAGTCGAGGGCCTTTGCGTCCTCGACGCCTTCGAGCCAGAGGTAGGGATCGGCGGCGGAAGCGGTGGTCGTGGGCATGGTCGGCTTGGAGGCAGGGGCGGGAGTCGCGGCAAGGGTCTCGGCGGTCGTCGAAACGCCGGCAAGGGCGAGCGCGACGACGAGGCAGACGTGCGAATGCTTGGGCATACGGGGGTCCGGAACAGAGGACGGCAGGGGTCGCCACGCTAGCACAGCCCGTCCGGCCGCCGCTCTGCCGGAAGTCCCGCCCGGCTTTCCCGTCCTCCGATGCGTTCCGTCAGGGCTTTAACTACTGCGCTCAAGCCGCCCGGGGCATCGCCTCGTGTCGGCCGGTCACGGATCTGGCGCGGATCGGATGGACCGTTGCCATCGGCAAGACCCGCAGGCGGGCGCTGCGCCGCCGCAGCGCCCGGGCAACGCCCCATGCACTCAGCGGCAGCGCGAGCAGCCAGAACGGCATCCAGCCGAAGGCGTCGCTGACGCCGCGCGCCGCCGGCAGCGACAGCATTGCCACCAGCGCCAGCGCGACCGCACCGAGCAGGGCCTGATCGAGGAGAGACATGGACGACGGCTGACGCTGGGACATGACGGCGCTCCGGTTGGGCTGAAGTCCAGTGTCATGGGGCCAGGTCTCATCGGCTGCGACGCGATCCGGCAGGCGGGGTAGGATGCGGCCGGTAAAGGATGCGCGTCGTCATCCTCGTCAATCAATGGAGTTCCCCCATGTTTCACGCCCTGTTCCTGGCCGCACAACTCGCTGGCGCCGAC
>JAYUUH010000290.1:0-4340 GCA_043754745.1 Lysobacter sp. | reverse complement strand
TCCCGAGGCGCTGGACCGCGCCGAGCCTGATCAGGCTGTCCACGGCGAAGCCGCCCCAGGCGTTGCGCACGGCGGAACGTCGGCACCCGGGGCCTGGGTCGCTCCGAGCGGCTGGCAGGCGTTGCCGCCGCGCGCCTACCGGGTATTTCTGTACGTCGCGCTGCTGGTCGCCGCAGTGCCGTGCGCGTTCGCCACGCTGATGCTGCGCAGGACACTGGCGGGGCAGGACTGGGGGTGGATGGCGATCGCGGCGCTGTGGGTGGTAGCGATCGGGTTTGCGGTATGGGTGGCGGGCAAGCGCTATCGCTACACCTTCTGGATGCTGGACGAGGACGGCTTCGCGGTGCGCCGCGGCCGGCTGTGGCAGTGGGAAACCCGGGTGCCGACCTCGCGCGTGCAGCATCTGGATCTCAAGCGCGGGCCGCTGGAGCGCGGCCACCGGCTGGCGTCGCTGGTGCTGCACACCGCCGGCACCCGGCTGAGCGCAGTGAGCATTTCCGGCCTGGACGATGCCGACGCCGAGCGGCTGCGCGACCATTTCAGCCGCCAGATCGATCGTCAGGACGATGATGACCACGCCTGACGTCGCGGTGGTGCCCCTACTCGACGGCCAGCCGGAACGCCGGCTGCATCCGATGTCGTGGCTGTTCGTGCTGATCCAGCAGCTCAAGCAGTTCATCGTGCCGATCCTCGCCTTGTTCCTGTTCGGGCGCGGCGACCGCAACGACCTGTGGGGGCTGGTCGCGATCTGCATCCTCGCCGTGGTGTCGATCTGGCAGTACTACACCTACCGGTTCCGCATCGGTGTGGACAGTCTGGAGATCCGCAGCGGCCTGCTGGAACGCAGCCTGCGCCAGATCCCGTTCGCGCGCATCCACAACGTCGGCCTGCACCAGACCCTGCTGCACCGGATCTTCGGCGTGGCCGAGGTGCGACTGGAATCGGCCGGCGGCATCAAGCCCGAAGCGGAGATGCGCGTACTGAAGCTCCAGGATGCCTTGGCGCTGGAAGCGCTGGTACGCCGTCGCGGCCGCGCCGATGCCGCCGCCGCAATGGCTGCGGCCGCACCGGCGACTCCGGAGTTCGAACTGCTGCACAGTCTGTCGACCGCCGAAGTGGTGCGTGTCGGGCTGATCTCCAACCGCGGCCTGATCGTGGTCGGCGGTGCGTACCTGGCCATGAACCAGTTCGGGGCCGACATGACATCGGAACTGATCGAATCGTGGGGACGGGCGCTGTTCGGCATGGTCGACAGCTATGGCCGCGGCCACGAAGTGGCGGCGACGATGTTCCTGATCCTGCTGTTCCTGACGCTGCTGCGCGCGTTCTCGGTGCTGATCGCGCTGCTCCAGTATTCCGGCTTCCGGCTGGAGGAGCACGGCCGCCGGTTGACGCTGGAGCGCGGCCTGCTCACCCGCATCCGCACCAGCACGCCGCGCCGGCGCATCCAGTCGTGGACGCTGCGCGAAGGCATGCTCCACCGCCTGTTCCGGCGGCGCACGCTGGAAGTGGGCACCGCGGTGCTGGACAACGGCTCGCACAGTCAGCCGCGTTCGCTGCGCGAGATCGCGCCGGTGGCCACGCCGCAGCGCTGCGACGAACTCATCCGCCATCTCGCGCCGCAGGTGCAGTGGCCGCCGCAGACTTGGCACCGCCTGCACCGCTGGACCTTCGCCCGCCTGCTCGTGCCGCAGATGATATGGACTTCGGTGCTGGGAATGATCGCACTCTTGAGCTTCGGCCCGCTCGGCCTGGTGTTCGTCGCGCTTTGGGTGCCGTGGATCGCCTACATCATCTGGCAGCACGCGACCCATGCGGGTTACGCGATCGACGAACACATGGTCGCCACCCGCCGCGGCTGGTGGACGCGCGAATGGCGGTTCGCCGAAATCGGCAAGCTGCAGGCGATCCGGTTCGGACAGTCGCCACTGGAGCGCCGGCTCGGCATGGCCACGCTGCTGCTGGACACCGCCGGCGGCAACGCCTTGGCCGAACCGCTGCGCTTGAACTTCCTGCCCGAGGCCGAGGCGCGCGCGCTGCAGGCGCGGCTGGCGCGCGAGATCGCGCGCAATACGCTGCGCTGGTAAGTGCGCTTTCGTAGGAGGGCTCGTAGGAGGGCCTTCAGGCCGAGCTTTTTTGCGGCGATGCGGTAGCGGTCGGAAAAGCTTGGGCCTGAAGGCCGTCCTACAAGGTTTACCCCAGGCCCCAATACCCCAGCTTCGAGCGGATCTGCAGCGCGCGGAAGCGGCCGCCCAGCGGTTTGCCGCGCAGCGTCCCGAGCCTGCCGGCGATCAGATCTTCGGTCGCGGCGATGACCCGCTCCGATGCGCGGCCATCGCGGTACGGATGGATGGCGTCGGCGTAATCGGCGAGCGCCGCGCGTAGCGCATCGGTGGGCGCGAACGCCTGCTCCAGCAGCGCCGGGAGCATCGATGCATCGCCGAAATCGAGCATGTGCGGCTTCGGCGCGCGGTTGCGGAAGGTCACCACGGGTTTGTGCTGGACCACGAATTCGGACACCACCGACGTGGTATCCGCCACCAGCACATCAGCGGCGCGCTGCGCGGCCATCAGCTGTTCGGTTTCCACGAACGCGGCGTTCGGCCCGGCGAGGCTGCGGTAGCGCTCGAACAGCGCCGGCGCGCACTTCGGATGCAGGGTCAGCAGCCAGTAGCGGTCGCCGCGCGCGACCTCGGCGGCGATGGCGTCGAACAGATGCGGCGCGGCGCTGAGGCGTTCGGTGAAGGTGGACGCGAACAGCACCGTCGGCCGCTCGCCTGCGGGTGCGCGCAGCGCGGTGGAAGCGCCGCCGTCGTCGCGGAACAGCGGATCGAGCTTCGACCAGCCGGTTTCGACGACCGCAAAGTGGGGATGCCCGGCGGCCAGCGCGCGGAACGGCGCGGTCGTGGCCGGGCCTTGGGTGCAGTACAGATCGAACAGCCCGCGCACCCGGAAGTGGCCGCGGGCGGCGTCGCGTTTCTCCACGTTGAAGCCGTGGAACAGCTGCACTTTTGGACCGTCGAGGAAGGTCGGCACCCAGTTGGCGGCCGAGAAGACCGCCCGCGGCCGCAGCGCCACTGCATCGCGCAGGCCCACGCTGCGCACCGGCGCAGGCAGGCGCGCGCCCTCGGCGCCGTCGACCAGCCAGGCGGACACCCCGTGTCCCGAAGCTTGCAGCGCGTCCGCCAACGGTTGCAGGATGGGCAGCGCATAACGCTCGGTCGCGAACAACAGGTATTCCGCCATCAATACGTTTCCATCCACGGCACCGCCGATCACGGCTTGCATTATCACGTTCAACGAGGCCGACCGCATCGGCGACTGCCTCGCCTCGCTGGCGTTCTGCGCGGAGATCGTGGTGGTGGACTCGGCCTCGACCGACGACACTCGCGACATCGCGGCCGCGGCCGGCGCGCGCGTGCTGGTGCGGCCGTTCGAGGGTTTCCGCAGCCAGAAGCAGTTCGCGGTCGACCAGGCGAGCCACGATTGGGTGCTGTGCCTCGACGCCGACGAGCGCGTGAGTCCCGAGCTACGAGCCTCGATCCTGGCCGCCCGCAACGCCGGTTTCGGCGACGCCGCCGGTTACCGGTTCGCGCGGTTGAGCGAATATTTCGGCAAATTCCTGCGTCGCGGCAACGCCTATCCCGATCGTGTTTTACGGCTGTTCGACCGCCGCCGCGGCGGCTGGCGCGGCGACCGCGAGATCCACGAGGCCGCCAGCGTCGACGGCGCGGTGCGTACGCTGTCGGGCGATCTGATCCACTTTCCGTACCGCTCGCTGATGCAACAGCTGCAGAAGACCGAACGCTACGCGCGGATGATGGCCGAATACGAATTCTCGCGCGGCAAGCGCGCGTCGCTGGGCAAACTGATCGTCTCGCCGGCGTGGCGGTTCTGGCGCGGCTACGTGTTCCGGCTGGGCTTCCTCGACGGCTGGCACGGCTTGGTCTACGCCTACGTCCGCGCCAATTATGTGCGCCAGAAGACGATCATGCTGTGGCTGCTGGAACGCGGGCAGCGGGTGGAGTGAGCTTTTGGATATCACGATGCGAGCGTTTTTGCCCTCTTTGAAAAAGGGGGCGGGCGGCTGCGAAGCAGGCGACGGGGGATTGGGCCGGCAGCCTCATGAAAACGGCGTGCTCTTTCGACCCTTCAAGCAAAAAGCAAATCCCCCCGCCGATCGCTGCGCGATCGACGGCCCCCTTCGCCGAAGGGGGCAACGGCAGTGAGGTGAGGTCCTGCGTAAGCGGTGAAGCTGCTTTTGCCCCCATTGAAAAAGGGGGCGGGCGGCCGCGAAGCAGGCGACGGGGGGATTGGGCGGCAGCGTCATGAAAACGGCG
>JAYUUH010000289.1:0-4348 GCA_043754745.1 Lysobacter sp. | reverse complement strand
GCGAGCAGGTGCAGGCGGTGGTGCCGGTGCGCGAATACGACGAAGGTCATTTCGTATTCTTCGCGACCCGCAACGGTACCGTGAAGAAGACGCCGCTGACCGAATTCGCCTACCGTCTGGCGCGCGGCAAGATCGCGATCAACCTCGACGAAGGCGATGCGCTGGTCGGCGCGGCCCTGACCGACGGCGATCGCGATGTCATGCTGTTCGCCAGCAACGGCAAGGCCGTCCGCTTCCACGAATCGGAAGTGCGCGCGATGGGCCGCACCGCCACCGGCGTGCGCGGCATGCGCCTGGTGGCCGGCATCGAGCCGGGCGAGGCGGTCGAAGCCGAAGACGGCGCCGACATCGAGGCCGAAGGCGAGATCATCCACGATGGTTCGTCCGAAGTCGTGAGTCTGGTCGTGATCGAGGGAGACGGCGACATCCTCACCGCCAGCGCGCGCGGTTACGGCAAACGCACGCCGGCGGCGGACTACCCGCGCAAGGGTCGCGGCATCAAGGGCGTGATCGCGATGAAGACCAGCGAGCGCAATGGCAAGCTGGTGGGCGCGATCCAGCTCAGCGATCACCACGAAGTGCTGCTGATCTCCGATGGCGGTACTCTGGTGCGGACCCGCGCCGCAGAGATCTCGCAGGTCGGTCGCAACACCCAAGGCGTGACCTTGATGCGTCTGGCCGACGACGAGACGCTGCAGGCGATCGAGCGGCTGGATGCCTCACTGGATGAGGACGAGGCGATCGATGCGCCGGTGGCGCCGACGATCCCGGACGCCAACGAGTTGCAGCCCGACGCGGGGGTTTGATCGATCGCGCGTCGTGTGTTCCGGGAGGCGGGCTTCGGCCCGCCTCCTGCGTTTCAGGCATCAAGATTGTGTTTGGACTCTACGGGTAAGCGCCGCAGGTGTGATCCCAGTTGTTCCGCCTCGAAATCGAGGCGACCAGAAAGAAAGCTTTACGCAATTTTCCGCCCGGACCGGCAAGCTCGACCGCAAGCGAGTCGTTTCTCGTTAATGTTAAAAAAAAGTCAAAAAAATGTTCAAAAAAAGTGATCAACTGCCTTAAACCTTGTCTATACTCCGCTGCAAATCCAGGAGGCCATATGTGTCGCACGTCGCGGTTCGCAGCGTTGAGTCGGGTTCGTGGTTTGGTTGGGAAGTGGGTGGCAGGTGTGGGGCTGGCCATGGCCCTGGTGGTATTGCCGGGCTGCGGCAACAAGGAAACCGGGCAACTGCCCGAAGTCAGCGGCGAAGCCATCCAGGCCAAGCGCGATGAAATCAAGGAATTCGCGCTGGTACGGGCTTACCCCGATCAGGACGGCGACGCATTGGCGATCGCGCTGGAGTTCTCGCGACCGCTGGTCGGCACCCAGGACTTCGACAAACTCATCACCTTCGCCACCTCGGTCAACGACAAGAGCAGCTGGAAGCTGGACGACAGCGGCAAGATCCTGCGCTTCCCGTTCGTTACCGCGAACACCGAGTACACGCTGAAGATCTCCGCAAAGTTGGCGGCGGCGGACGGCAACACCCTCGGCCGCGACATCGAGCAGAAGGTCTACACCGGCGAACTCGACCCCGCGGTCGGCTTCGCCTCGCAGGGCAGCGTGCTGCCGGCGCGAGACAGCCGCGGTCTGCCGGTGGTGTCGGTGAACGTGCCGGAAGTGGACGTCGAATTCCTGCGCGTGCGCGAGAAATCGTTGCCGCAGTTCTTCTCCGAATACCAGCGCGGCGGTCGCCGCAGCGGCTGGGATCTGGACAGCGAATACAACGAAAAAACCCCGCTGGCGAAGCTGGCCGAGCCGGTCTACACCAACCGTTTCGTGCTCGGCGGCAAGCGCAACGAGCGCGTGGTCACCTATCTGCCGACCCAGGACATCGAAGAGTTGCAGGAGCCGGGTCTGTACTTCGCGGTGATGAAGCGCACCGGCCAGTTCGGCGACCAGTACGAAACCACGTTCTTCACGGTCAGCGACATCGGCCTGCACGTACGCGCGTACAAGGACAAACTGTTCGTGCATACCGCCTCGCTGCAGGACGGTACCGCGATCAGCGGCGTCGATCTGCAGATCCTCGACGGCCCCGGCGAAACCGTGCTCAAAGGCCAGACCGACCGCAACGGCAACGCGATGCTCGGCTTCAAGCTGCAGGCCACGCATGTGCTGGTCGCGCGTCGCGGCAAGGATGTGTCGCTGTTGCCGTTCAACCAGCCGGCGCTGGATCTGTCCGAATTTGCGGTCAGCGGCCGCGAGCCCGCCTGGTTCGATGTGTTCGCCTGGGCCGGACGCGATCTCTATCGCCCCGGCGAAGTGGTGCGCATCTCCGCGCTGCTGCGCGACAACGACGGCAAACCCGTGCCGATGAAGGGCAAGAAAGCGCAGCCCTTGTTCGTGCGCCTGAAACAGCCCAACGGCAAACCCTTCGTCGAAAGCCGGATCGAAGCCGGCGCGCAGGGTTACTACAGCTTCGAGAAACTCATTCCGGTCGAAGCGCCGACCGGTCGCTGGCAAGTGGAATTCCGTACCGACCCGGCCAGCGCCGAGGCGGTGCAGGGCATGACCCTGCGGATCGAGGAATTCCTGCCCGAGCGCATGAAGCTCGATCTGGACACCGCCGACGCGGTGCTCAAGCCCGGCAAGCCGCTGGCGCTGAAAGCCGTGGGCGCTTATCTCTACGGTGCACCCGCGGCCGGCAACCGTTTCACCGCCAAGCTCGCGGTGGCGGTGGAGCAGCATCCGCTGGAGAGCATGCCGGGTTATTTCTTCGGCGACCCCACGCTGCAGCTGCCGAAGGAAGCCAACGATGTGGTCGATACCGCGCTCGGCGACGACGGCACGTTGCTGCAGGACATCGCGCTGCCGACCGAGGTCAAACCTGTGTCGCCGATCGCGGCGATCGTCTCCGGCAGCCTGTTCGAGACCGGCGGACGCAGCGTCAATCGTTCGCTCAAACGCGTGATGTGGCCGGCCGACGCCCTGGTCGGCGTGCGCCCACTGTTCGACGACAAGGACGGCGCCGACAGCGACAGCAACGCGCGCTTCCAGTTGATGCGCGTGGGCAGCGACGGCAAGCCGCGCCCGGCCAAGGGCCTGAAGGTCACGCTGGTGCGCGAGCATCGCGACTACCACTGGAATCACGACGACGACGAGGGCTGGGATTTCGATTTCACCTCGCGCTTCCAGAACGTCGAAACCCGCACCGTCGATGCCGGCCTCATCGCCGTGGGCTTCGATTTCCCGGTGGAGTGGGGCGCCTATCGCGTCGACGTGCTCGACCCGGCCACGGGCCTGACCACGCGTTATCCGTTCCAGGCTGGCTGGAGCTGGGACGACGACAACCGCGGCCTCGACGCGCGCCCCGACAAGGTGAAGATCGCGCTCGACAAGACCGCCTACAACACCGGCGACACGCTGAAGGTCACGCTCACGCCGCCGCATCCGGGCAAGGGCCTGCTGATGGTCGAAAGCGGCGAGCGCATGATCTACGTGCAGGAAGTCGACGTGAAGCGCGGCAGCAGCTTCGAGATTCCGGTCGGCAAGGAGTGGGAGCGCCACGACATCTACGTCACCGCGCTGGTGTTCCGTGGCGGCAGCGCGTCCAGCAAGATCACTCCGGCGCGCGCCGTGGGCGTCGCGCATGTGCCGATGGATCGCGCGTCGCGTCGCGTCGAAGTCGGGCTGTCGCTGCCGAAGCAGATGCGCCCCGAGCAGACGCTGACGACGACGGTCGCGGTGCCGAAACTCGCCGGCCAGGACGCGTACGTCACGGTGTCGGCGGTCGATGTCGGCATCATCAACATCACGCGCTTCCCGGTGCCCGACGCCAACAAGCATTTCTTCGCCCAGCGCAGGCTCGGCGTGGATGCCTACGACGTCTATGGCCGCATCATCGAAAGCCTGCCCGGCGAGATCGGCAAGATCCGCTTCGGCGGCGACATGGCGCTGCAACCGCTGGCGCAGGCGCGCAGGCCGACCTCGAAAGTGCAGACGGTCGATCTGTTCTCCGGTCCGGTGAAACTCGACGCCAAGGGCAATGCGAAGATCGCGCTGAAAGTGCCGGACTTCAACGGCACGCTGCGGGTCTCCGCGCTGGTCTATTCGGCGGAACGCTACGGCAACGGCGATGCCGAGGTGGTGGTGCGCGCGCCGATCGTGGCCGAGGCCAGCTATCCGCGCGTGCTGGCGCCGGGCGACCGCAGCAACGTCACGCTCGACATCACCAACTTCACCGGCAAACCCGGCGACTTCGATGTGAAGGTCGAAGGCCTCGGCCCGCTGACGGTGGCACAGGGCGGGCGCTCGGCGAAGCTCAACGCCGGCGGCAAGACCACGCTGACCTTCCCGCTGACG
>JAYUUH010000288.1:0-4361 GCA_043754745.1 Lysobacter sp. | reverse complement strand
ATGGCGCAGAGCTTCATCTCGCACTTGTCCGGCAGTCATTCCGGCGTGATGGGTCTGCCATTGCACGAAACATCGATGCTGTTGAAACAGTTCGGACTGTTTCCGGCGACGATGCCCGTGGCCGGGCCGCCCCCGGCGCAGGTCGCGGTGGAGTCGACGCGATGACCGAAGAGATCCTGGTCAATGTCACCCCGCGGGAAACGCGGGTCGCCGTGGTCGAAAACGGCATGCTGCAGGAATTGCACATCGAACGCGGCTGGCGTCGCGGGGTGGTCGGCAATATCTACAAAGGCAAGGTGCAGCGGGTGATGCCTGGCATGCAGGCGGCGTTCGTCGACATCGGCCTGGATCGCGCCGCGTTCCTGCACGCGAACGACATCTTCCGCGCCAATGTCGTCCCGGCCATCGATACTGCGCTGGAGAACGGGCTGGACGGCGCGATCGAAGGCGATGTCGCGGTCGCTGCACCGATCCAGGCGCCGGCCGCGACGGCCCAGATCGTGCCGTCGATCACCGAACTGCTGCGCGACGGTCAGGAGATCGTGGTCCAGGTGGTGAAGGATCCGATCGGCGGCAAGGGCGCGCGCCTCACCACCCAGGTCAGCATTCCATCGCGCTACCTCGTGCTGCTGCCGCAGTCGAAGGTGATCGGCGTGTCTTCGCGGATCGAGGACGAAGCCGAGCGCCAGCGTCTGAAGGCGCTGGTCTCCGCCGGCGGCCAGCCGCATGGCTATATCGTCCGCACCAATGCCGAAAGCCAGCCGGCCGAAGCGCTGGCCGAAGACATCGCCTATCTCGGCCGCGCCTGGTCGTTGATCGAGCAGAACGTGCGCACCGCCAAGGTCGGCGAATGTATCTACGAAGACCTCAGCCTGCCGATGCGCGCGGTGCGCGATCTGATCCGCCGCGACGTGGAGAAGGTGAAGGTCGATTCGCGAGAAACCTGCGACCGCCTGCGCACGTTCGCCGCGCAGTACATGCCGGGGCTGGCCGAGAAGATCGAGCACTACGCCGGCGCGCGCCCGGTGTTCGACCTCTACGGCGTGGAAGACGAAATCCAACGCGCGCTCGAAAAGGAAGTGCCGTTGAAATCCGGCGGCTATCTGGTCATCGACCAGACCGAAGCGATGACCACCATCGACGTGAACACCGGTTCGTTCCTTGGCCAGCGCAATCTCGAGGAAACCGTCTACCGCACCAATCTGGAAGCGGCGCAGTCGGTGGCGCGCCAGCTGCGGCTGCGCAACCTCGGCGGCATCATCATCATCGACTTCATCGACATGGTCGATCCCGAACACCGTCGCCAGGTGTTGCGCACGCTCGAAAAATCGCTGGCGCGCGATCACGCCAAGACCACCGTCTACGATTTCTCGCCGCTGGGCCTGGTCGAAATGACCCGCAAGCGCACGGTCGAGAGCCTGCAGCGCCAGCTCAGCGAACCCTGCCACGAATGCAGCGGTCGCGGCACGCTGAAGACCGCCGAAACCGTGAACTACGAAATCTTCCGCGAGATCACCCGCGCCGTGCGCCAGTTCGAGGCCGCGCGCCTGCTGGTGATCGCATCGCCCAAGGTCGTTGCGCGGATCACCGACGAGGAATCGCCGGCGGTGGCCGAACTGGAGGAATTCCTCGGCAAATCGATCCGCTTCCAAGCGGACGAGCAATACACGCAGGAACAGTTCGATGTCGTCCTGCTCTGACGCATGCCACGAGGCGGCGTCGAACGGAGCCCGGCGCTGATGCCGACGTCGCTGCGTCGCCGCCTGCGTCTGGCGCGCCGCGGGCTGTGGTACGCCACCGCGATGTCGCTGGTGTTGTTGGCCCTGGCGGTGGGCATCGTCGGTCAGCTGTTGCCGCTGGCCGAGCGCCATCCGGAGCGCATCGCCGAATGGTTGAGCGCGCGCGCCGGACGTCCGGTGCAATTCGACACGGTCCAGACCGCGTGGACGCGACGCGGGCCGCTGCTGCGCCTCGACGGCCTGCGCGTGGGCGCGGGCAAGGATGCGGTCGCGATCGGCGCCGCCGAGATTCTCGTTTCGCAATACGCCGGCCTGCTGCCGGGACGTTCGTTTACCGAACTGCGCGTGCGCAATCTCGCCTTGACGCTCGAACGCGCCGACGACGGCCGCTGGCAGGTCCGCGGTCTGCCGGGACAGGCGCAGGGCGGCGATCCGTTGGGCGCGCTGGAAGGCCTGGGCGAGTTGCAGGTGATCGATGCGCGTCTGGGCATTTCCGCGCCGTCGCTGAAGATCGAGACCGTGATTCCGGATGTCGATCTGCGCCTGCAGGTCGACGGCGAGCGGGTGCGCAGCGGGCTGCGCGCGCGCAGCCGGCGCGATGGTTCGCCGGTCGATTTCGTGCTGGATTTCGATCGCGCGAGCGGCAACGGCCGGCTTTATGCGTCGGCGAAGAACGCCGATCTGTCGTCGTGGTCGTCGCTGCTGCATGTGAACGGCGTGACCATTGCCGAAGGCCGCGGCCGCGCCGAAGCCTGGGCGAGCCTGCGCCGGCATCGCATCGCATCGATCAGCATCGATGGCGATCTCGAAAACGTGCGTCTGCGCGGCGCGCCGTTCGTGGCGGCGCCTGCCGGTGCTGCCGTGAAATCCGCAAGCGCTGCGCCGGTCGCGACCTTCGCGCGCCTGCAGGCGGTCGCGCGCTGGCGCGTGGACGCGGACGGCTGGCGTCTGGATGCGCCGAGCATGCAGGTCCATGCCCAGGCCGACAGCAAGCCGCAGATTCTCGACGGCCTGGTGCTGGCCGGCGGCGAGCGCTATGGCCTGAGCGCCGAACGCATCGACGCCGGTCCGCTGTTCGCGGTGCTTGCGCTCAGCGACCGGCTCGATCCGACCTTGCGTCGTTGGCTCACAGCGGCGAAACCCGGCGCGGTGCTCGAACGGGTGCGCGTTGGCGGCCTGCGGCGCATCAGCGCGGAAGGCAGCGGGGCGGGCGATGGCGGCGTCCGCATCCAAGCGACGGTACGCGACCTGCAGTTCGCCGCGATCGGCGACTCGCCCGGTATCCAGGGCTTGAGCGGCGATCTGCGCGGCGATGCCGAAGCGGTCGCGTTCGCGTTCGATCCGGAAGCGAAGCTGCGCTTCGATTGGCCGCGCGGTTTCGGCGTGGCGCATGTGGTCGGACTGCGCGGCGAGGCCATCGGCTGGCGCGAAGACGGCGGTTGGCGGGTCGAAACCCCGGCGCTGCGCATCGACGGCGACGGCTACGGCGCCGACGTCCGCGGCGGACTATGGTTCCAGAACGACGGCACCGCGCCGCGGATCGATCTCGCCGCCGACCTCGACGATACGCTGGCGCCCACCGCCAAGCGTTTCTGGCCCAGGCACGCGATGTCGCCGGCGCTGGTGCGTTGGCTCGACATCGCGCTCATCTCCGGACATGTGCGCGATGGTCGCGCGGTGATCGCCGGCGAACTCGAGCACTGGCCGTTCAGATCGCCGGCCGGCGCACCGCCGACAGGGGTGTTCGACGCCCGCGCCACGCTGCAAGACATGCGCGTGAAATTCAACGCCGATTGGCCGGCGACCTCGGACATGGACGCCGATATCGCGTTCGTCGGCAACGGTTTTTCCATGGCCGGCAAAGCGGTGCTGGCCGAAGTCGGCATCCACGAATTCCAGGCTGGCATTCCCGACTACGTCAACGGCGCGCTCGGCATCGAAGCGCATGCGGATGCCGATGCCGCGAAGCTGCTTGAGCTGGTGCGGCAGAGCCCGCTGCAGAAGGATCACGCTGGCATCCTGTCGAGCCTGGGCGCGAGCGGGCCGGCATCGGTCGGATTCACGCTGGCCTTGCCGATGCACGGTCCCGCGTCGCAGAAACCGAAGATCGACGGCGAGATCGAACTGCGCGGCGTGCGTCTGGCCGAATCGGAGTGGAAGCTCGCGTTCGCGGGCGTGAGCGGGCGCGCGCATTACGACGAGAACGGCTTCAGCGCCAACGATCTGCGCGCGCAGTACGATCGCCACGACGGGCGGCTGTCGCTGCGCGCCGGGCCGGGCCATGTGCGCGACAAACGCCAGGGGTTCGAGGCCGAACTGGAAGCGTCGCTGACCAGCGACGATCTGCTCGACCGCGCCAGCGATTTGGCGTGGCTCAAACCCTTCGTGCGCGGACGCTCGCGCTGGACCGCGGGCATCGCGATACCGGCTGGCGCCGCCGCGTCCAAATCGACGAAGGCGCCGGCGGCGCAGATCACCCGGCTGCAGTTGCGCTCCGATCTGGTCGGCACTGCGCTGGATCTGCCGGCGCCGATGGACAAGGCTGCGGGCACGGCGTTGCCGACCACGCTCGATCTGCAATTGCCGATCGGCAAAGGCGAGATCGCGCTCGCGTTCGGTCGG
>JAYUUH010000287.1:0-4371 GCA_043754745.1 Lysobacter sp. | reverse complement strand
AGTTGTTAGGCGTTTTATGCATCTGCCGGGCATCAGCGGGCTCGAAGTCACCGAACGCATCGTCAAGGGCGGCTACGGGAGCAAGGTCGTGGTGGTGTCGGTGCTGGAGGACGGCCCGATGCCGAAACGGCTGATCGAAGCCGGGGCCTCCGGCTACGTCGGCAAGGCCGGGGATGCGGTCGAATTGCTGCGTGCGGTGCGCGACGTGGCCCGCGGCAAACGTTATCTGGCCAGCGGGGTCGCCCAGCATCTGGCGCTGGCGGGCATCGGCGGCGAATCCTCGCCGTTCGACACGCTGTCGCCGCGCGAACTAGAGGTCGCGATGCTGCTGGTGCAAGGCATGCGACAGGAAGACATCGCTAGGCGCCTGAGTCTCAGCGCGAAGACCGTGAACACTCACAAATCGCGGCTGTTCGAGAAACTCGGCATCCAGGACAGCATCGCGCTGGCGCGGCTGTCATCGCAGTACGGCTTGAGCGACCCCGCGCGCGTCCTCTGATCGAGCCGTCCGCTCCGGCGCGCAGCTGTCGGAGGGCCATGCGCATGCACGACCTATCGATCCGCGAACTCGGCAGGGTTCGTGGCGCCGATGCTTTGCCCACGATTCATCGCAGACGATGGGCCAAATCACCTGTCCGGGAGGTTCGACGGTCCGGGTGTCCGCACTTGCGTTCATCCGTCGTTATATGTAACGTCACTTGTCACAGTAGTAGTGACCCGAGTCCATGGCCCGTCCACCCTCGCCCGAGGCGCAACGTCAAGCACGCTTCCGCGAACGGTTGAAGAGTCGCGGGCTCAAGACGATCACCCTGAATGTGCTTCCCCTGTATCACCCCTTGCTGAAAGCGCTGGAGAAGCGCATGCAGCGGGACAATACCCCTCCCTCTCTACTGCTCGCGGAGATCGACAGCACCATGTCTACCCCTTTGGCCCAACCGATGTCGGCCGCTTCGGCCGTCGCGCCTGCTGCAGCCTGGACCGCCCGTCCGCTTTTCGAGGCGTTGCAGCCGTACCTGACCCGTTATGGCATGGCTGCCGAACTGATCGACGGTGCAGATCCGACGATCCATATCGTGGTCGACGACGACGGCGAAATGGATGTGACCATGGCGGTTTCCGGCGATCAGATATTCGTCAGCGTCCCGCTTGTGACCGTCGACGATGTCGCCGATGTGCCCGGTCTCAACGACGCCTGCCTGCGCATGAATCCAATCAATCCGCTCTCGAATCTCGGTATCGTCCGTCAGGCGGATGGCGAGGACGTCTACATCGTCTTCGGCGAATTGTCGTCGCGTTCGCCGGTACTGAACGTGCTCGAGGAAATCCGCGTTCTTGCTGACAACGCACTCGACGCGGCCGAAGCCATCGAGCCGTTTCTCTTCCGTCAGGAGGCCTGAAGCATGGGTATTCTCAACAAACTCTTCACGCTGGTCCGGGGCACCGCAACCGAAACCGGCCAGACCGTGGTCGACGCGAATGCGCTGCGCATCCTCGACCAGGAAACCCGCGACGCGCAGTCCGCGCTGACCCGGTCGCGCGACGATCTCGCCAAACTCATGGCGCAGCGCAAGCTCAAGGCCGACGGTGTGGAGGCGAATCGTCGCAAGTTCGGTGAGTACGAAGGCTATATGCAGACTGCGATGCAGAAGAACGATGCGTCGCTGCAGTTGGAAGTGGCCCAGCGCATCGCCGACCTCGAAACCAGGCTGGGCGAGGATTCCCAGCTCATCGCCGAATACGATGCGTCGATCGTCAAGCTGCGCGCCTCGGTCACCCAGGGCGAGCGCGCGCTGGAGCGGCTGCGCGCGCAGATCGATACGGTGCGCGCCACCGAATCGGTGCAGCGTGCGCAGGCGACCATCGCTGCGAGGCATTCGGGCACCAGCGCCAAGATGCGCACTGCGCTCGATAGTCTGGAGCGCATCAAGCAGCGTCAAGCGGAGACCGGCGCGCGTATCGAGGCCGCCGACGAGCTCCAGGCGGAGCAGGGCGATGAAGGCCTGAAGAAGCGGTTGTTCGGCGACAACATGGGCGCCGAAGCGGTGTTGGCACGCTACCGCGGCGCGCAGGCGCTGCCGGCACCCGCAGCGGCGACCCAGCAGGTCCTGCCCGCGCCCGAAGTCGGCGTGCGGGTATTGCCGGCGTCGGTCGACCGCATCGCCGACTGACGGCCCGCCCGCATGCTGATGGTTCGTCTGCTGAGGACGCTGCGCAGGCACGCCTCGACGCTGAGCTGGACCGCGCTCGTGGTCGCCATCGCCGCCCATTTCCTGATTTCGTGGGCAGCGATGGTCGTCTTCGGCGAAGAGAAGCTGGCTGCGCCGGACATCTTTCCCTACTTCTACGCCACCGTCGCTTTCACGGTCGGATTCGGCGATTTCAGTCCGGCGACCACAGCAGGGCGTTACTTCGCCGCGCTCTGGCTGATGCCCGGCGGCATCGCGCTGCTGGCATCGATGATCGGCAAGACTTCCTCGGTGCTGGCGGATCGCTGGCAGCGCGGACTCTATGGCAAAAGGACCTACGCGGATATGGAACAGCACACCCTGCTGGTCGGCTGGAACGGTTACGAATCGGATCGGATCGTCGATCTGCTGCTGCAGGAGGCCGGCAGCGCCGAGATCGTGATCGTCGACGCGGCGCGGGAAACCAATCCGCGTCCCGAACACGCGCGCTACGTGCGAGTGACCTCCTTGGCCAACCCGAGCGGATACGAACGTGCGAGCGTCGCCACCGCACGCCGCATCATCATCGACGCACCGACCGATGAGCAGACGCTTGCGGCTGCGCTGGCGGTACGGGCGGCGGGCGGTCGGGCGCATGTGGTGGCGCATTTCGATCGCGAAGAGTCCGCGGCGCTGCTGAAGCGGCATCACCCGGAAGTGGAATGCACAACGCCTGTGCAGGCGGAACTGATCGTGCGCGCATCGCACGACATCGGCGCCTCCTGCGTCGCGCTGGAAATGCTGTCGATCGCCGACGGTCCGACCCAGTACAGCCTGGCGCTGCCCGCCTCGGCACCCGCGCGCGGCTATGGCGACCATCTCGCCCGGCTGCGCCGCCGCCACGGCGCCACGCTGCTCGGGTATGCGCTGCCCGACGCGCCGTACAAGGCGATCCTCAACGCAGACGACGCGGTCGTCGTGCCGCCGGGCGCGACGCTGTTCTATCTCGCCAGCGCACGCATCGCCGTCGATGCGTTGATGTCCGTGGAGGCGCAGGGCTGATGGCGTTCTTCGACCTGTTCCGCAAGCCGGCGGCGCCCGCCGCGACGATGCCTGTGTTCCCGCTGGGACTGCGGCCGAAAGCAGGGGTCGAGATCGACCTGCTGCCTTTCCGGCTCGCGGGCGGGGCACTGTTGTTCCAGCCTCCGGAGGGCGCGCAGTTCGTCGAGCGTATCGGCCGGATCCAACTGGCCGAAGGCGCCACCGAAATACACCGGTTCTATCTGACCGACGACGCTTTCCTGCAGGTGATCACCAGCGCCGGCGTGATCGAGGCGATCGGTTATTTCGTGTTCCACCAGACGATCACGCCCGACAACGCCGCGGCCTTCCGTGCCTGGACGCAGACGGGCAGTCGCATCGGTCAACCGGTGTTCGAGGTCGACGGCCGCCGTTACGAACGGCAGTGGGGCGAAGACCCCGCGCGCTGGGCGCCGCCGGTCGCCATGGACGAGCGCGTGTTCGGCGCCGACCTGTCCAAACCCGAATTCGATCTCACCCACTACGCGATGCTCTACGCGCGCGATGCCGATACGCCGTCGGGCCGGGAGCATCTGTTGGTCAGCGCCGAAGACTACGGCCCGAACGAATTCAGCGTCGTGATCTCGATCGGCGTGCCGCTGTCCGTCGCCGACCTGCGTATCACCTGAGCGGGTCGCGGGGGCGTCGTCTTCCGCTTTGCATATCCCATCCATCCGATTTCTTCGATCGCGTCCGATCGCCCTCTGACCCGTTTGCCCACCAGGAGTGTTCCATGCCCGACCAGTTCGCCGTCTCGATCTCCGGTTTGCCGGCGTTTCTCGCCTATTTTGGCGCATCCATCGCGATGCTGGCCGCATTCGTCGTGGTCTACATTCGACTGACGCCGCATCACGAGTTCGCGCTGATCAAGGCGAACAACAGCGCTGCGGCGATAGCGTTCGGCGGCGCGTTTCTGGGCTTCATCCTGCCGCTGGCGTCGGCCATGGCCAATTCGGTGAATCTTTTCGATTTCGTGGTGTGGGGCGCGATCGCGTTCGTGGTGCAGGTGGTGGCGTATTTCGGCAACCGGCTGGTGATCCGCGATCTGCCGGCGCGCATCTCCGCCAACGAAATGGCCGCAGGCGCCTTTGCCGGCATCGTGTCTCTCGGCGTGGGCCTGCTCAAC
>JAYUUH010000286.1:0-4377 GCA_043754745.1 Lysobacter sp. | reverse complement strand
CCGACTTGATGCGCCTCGCAGCACGCGTGATGGCGGCACAGGAGAAGGCAGGGTTCGCGGTCAAGGGCGGCAACCTGCTGCTCAACGATGGCGTGGCGGCGAATCAGCACGTGCCGCATCTTCATCTGCATTGCATCCCGCGCAAAGGTGGGGACGGGATCGCGTTCGGCGTAGGACTTCTGTCGCGTACCTTCGGTATTTTCTGGCGTAAAACCGCGCGGACACGACTGGATGACATGGCTCGAACCTTATCGCAGCATCTGCAGAGCTGAAACGCCGAACAGTCGATCGCGGTACTGGAGCTTCAGCGGGTGGATTCCAACAGCATGGCTCTGCGCATCTAAAATAAGGGTCGAAGCACGATTATCTTCGTGCACGCACTGTGTGACGACGGCGAACTCCTGAATAGCCACTCACGCGCTGGCATAACGCGCGGCGCCGCCGATCCAGCGTTCGGTGATGCGCTCGGCCAACTCGGGCGACGACGCCATCAGCGCTTCGCCGATCCGCTGCACGGTCGGCAGCAGCGCGGCGTCGCGGCCGAGGTCTGCGATGCGGAACGCGGCGAGCCCAGTCTGGCGCGTGCCCAGCAATTCGCCCGGACCGCGCAGTTGCAGATCGCGTTCGGCGATCACGAAACCGTCGTTGGTTTCGCGCATGGTCGCCAGTCGCTGCCGCGCCATCTGCGATAGCGGCGCCTGATACAGCAGCACGCAGCTCGACGCGGTGCTGCCGCGCCCGACACGCCCGCGCAATTGATGCAACTGCGCCAGGCCCAGACGCTCCGCGTTCTCGATGATCATCAGCGATGCGTTCGGCACGTCCACGCCGACTTCGATCACCGTCGTCGCCACCAGCAGTTGCACATCTCCGGCCTTGAATGCGGCCATCGTCTTCTGTTTCTCGCCGGCCTTGAGCCGGCCGTGCACCAGCGCGATGCGCAGTTCGGGGAGCTGCTGCGTCAACGCCTCGAACGTGCTTTGTGCGGCCTGGGCGACGACCTCGTCGCTGTCGTCGATCAGGGTGCAGACCCAATACGCCTGCCGGCCTTCGGCGCAGGCGCCGCGGATGCGTTCGATCAACTCCGGGCGACGTTCGGCGCTGAGCACGACGGTCTGCACCGGCGTGCGCCCCGGCGGCAGTTCATCGATCGCGGAGACATCCAGGTCGGCATAGGCGGTCATCGCCAGCGTGCGCGGAATGGGCGTCGCGGTCATCACCAGCTGATGCGGCACATTGGTGCCGGCACTGCCCTTGTCGCGCAGCGCAAGGCGTTGATGCACGCCGAAGCGGTGCTGCTCGTCGACGATGGCGAGCGCGAGATCGCGGAACGCCACGCTTTCCTGCATCAACGCATGCGTGCCGACGACCAGTTGCGCCGCGCCGCCGGCGATCTCGGCGAGCACCGCCTCGCGCGCCTTGCCGGTGACCTTGCCCGCAAGCCACACCACGCGCACGCCCAGCGGTTCGAGCCAGCCGCGCAGATTCGCGAGATGCTGTTCCGCCAGCAGTTCGGTCGGCGCCATCAATGCGGCCTGGCGGCCCTGCTCGATCGCCAGCATCGCCGCCAACGCCGCGACCACGGTCTTGCCGCTGCCGACATCGCCCTGCACCAGCCGCAGCATCGGCACCGGTTTGGCGAGGTCGTCGCGGATCTCGACGAATACGCGCTGCTGCGCCTGGGTCAACGCGAACGGCAACGCCTTGCGTAACTCGGTCACGCGCTTGCCGCCGCGCAGCGCGGGCGCGGTGTGCGCCTGCATCGCGATGCGCTGCCTGCGCAGGCTGAGGTGATGCGCCAGCAGTTCTTCCAGCGCGAGCCTGCGCTGCGCCGGATGCGTGCCCGCCAGCAGCGCCTGCAGATCGCTGCCCTGCGGCGGACGGTGCAGCGTCATCAAGGCTTCGCGCAGCGACGGCATTCCCGCGCACAGCGACTCGTGCGCCAATATCCCGGCGGGCAGCAATTCGAGCGCGATGTCGTCCGGCAGACGCTGCAGCGCCTGCGAGATCAGCTTGCGCAGCACTGCCGGGCCAATGCCTTCGATGGCGGGATAGATCGGGTCGAGCCGATCGCTGAGCGCGAGATCGTCGGCGGCGCCGAGCACGCGATAACTCGGATGCACGATCTCCAGACCGTGCTGGCCGGGGCGCGGCGTGCCGTACACGCGCACCCGCGTGCCATGCGCGAACTGCGCGATCTGCTGCGAACGGAAATGGAAGAAGCGCAGCACCAGCGTCGAATACGCACCATCGCCGATGGCGACGCGCAGCATCGGCCGACCGCGGAAACTGCGCTCCACCGCTTCGACCGTGCCTTCGACCTGCGCCGGCAGGCCTGGCTGCAGCATGCGGATCGGCGTCAGTTCGGTGCGGTCCTCGTACTGCCGCGGCAGGTGGAACCACAGATCCTGCAACGTCGCGAGCCCGCGCGCGGCGAGCTTTTCGGCGACCACATCGCCGACGCCGCTGAGCCGCGTCAGCGGCTGCGCGGCGATGTCATCGGGCATGTTGCGGCTGGGCATGCGCAATGAGGGGCGCCTGGAAGAACGCGGCTCAACCAAGCGCGGCTCGACGATCCGGGATCAGCGCAGCACCATGATCGCGTCGACCTCGAATTTCGCGCCGCGCGGCAGCGCCGATACTTCGATGGTCGACCGTGCGGGATACGGCGCATCGAACACCGCTTCCATCGCCGCGTTCACCGCCGAGAACTCGCTCAGATCGGTCAGGTACAGACCGACACGGACGATGTCGTCGAATGAACCGCCCGCGGCTTCGCAGACCGCGCGCAGGTTCGCAAACGCCTGCCGCGCCTGTTCGGAAATGTCGCCTTCGACGATCAGACCGGAATGCGGGTCCAGCGGAATCTGGCCGGACAGGAACACCATGCCGTTGGCGCGGGTGGCCTGCGCATACGGGCCGATGGCGGCGGGAGCATCGTGTGAATGGATCGGTTCGCGGGGCATGGGCTTCGCTCGTTCGGGGTCGGGGGCGGAAGAACCGTCGCGACGGCAGCCCCGAAGGCGGGGCGCGCGCGCGTGTCGGACCGCATGGAGGCCTAGTGTAGCGCCGGGCGCGGGAGGCGGTCATCGCATGGCGGGCGCATCCGCTTCGATCGCATTCGCAACCCGCACCCGGACGGCGCGCGTTGCGAATGCGCGTCACATCCGCTGCACGCCGTGCACCGCGCCGAGGCGGCGCACGCGGCGGATCACTTCGGCCAGATGCGTGCGGTCGCTGACTTCGATGCCGAAGCGGATCACCGCGATATTCTTGTCGCGGTCCAGGTACTCGACCGAATCGATGTTCGAATCCGCCTGCGCGATGGCCGCCGCGACCTGCGCGAGCACGCCGGGCCGGTTATCCACTTCCACCCGCAGCATCACCTGGAAATCGCCGCTCACCTGGCGATCCCAACCGATTGAAACCCAGCGTTCCGGCGATTTGCGATATTCGGCGACGTTGGCGCAATCCATCCGGTGCACCACGATGCCGCGGCCGGTGGTGTGATAGCCCATCACGTCGTCGCCTGGAATCGGCATGCAACAGTTCGCGAACGTCACCACGCCGCGTTCGGCTCCGGTGATCAGGATTTTTTCGCCGTGCTGCGCGGCGCTGATCGCGAGATCCAGACCTTCGCTCTTGTCGGGCACGCGATGCGCGAGCACCTGCGCGACCTGGGTCGGCATGCGGTTGCCCAGCGCGATATCGGCCAGCAGCGCTTCCAGCCGCGGGTAACGATGATCGGCCAGATAGGCTTCCAGTCGCGTCGACGGCACGCGGTCGAGGGAAGTGTCCATTCCTTCCAATGCGCGGTCCAGCATGCGATGCCCCAGTTGCACCGCATCCTCGTGTTCCAACTGTTTGAGCTGGTGGCGGATCGCGGTACGGGCCTTGCCGGTGACCACGAATTCCAGCCACTGCGGCTTGGGCGCCGCCGATTTCGCGGTGATGATTTCCACGCTCTGCCCGCTGCTGAGCTTGGTGCGCAAGGGCACCAGCTTCTTGTCGACGCGTGCGGCGACCGCGTGATTGCCGACATCGGTATGCACGCCATAGGCGAAGTCGAGAGTCGTGGCGTTGCGCGGCAAGGCCATGATGTCGCCCTTCGGCGTGAACAGATACACCTCGTCGGGAAACAGGTCGATCTTGACGTTCTCGAGGAATTCCAGCGACGACCCGGTGGCGCGCTGCGATTCGATCAGGCTCGCCACCCACGACTGCGCGCGGTTCTGCGCGCCGCTGGCCTCGCCGCCGTGTTTGTACGACCAGTGCGCGGCGATGCCGCGTTCGGCGATGAGGTCCATTTCCTCGGTGCGGATCTGCACTTCGATCGGCGAGCCGTAGGGCCCGAACAGCACCGTGTGCAGCGACTGG
>JAYUUH010000285.1:0-4380 GCA_043754745.1 Lysobacter sp. | reverse complement strand
ATAATGCAGGCCGAGCACGACCCGCGAGACCGCGACGCTGGCGGCGAAGGGGATCAGCAACCATGCGAGCGAAGGCACGTACGACAGCGTCACGATGGTGAAGCTCACCGCGTGCAGGGTGTGGCCCGAGGGGAAACTGAATTCGTCCAGCGGCGCGACCCATGCGCGGATGCGCAGGTCCGCGGCGCAGGGGCGCGGGCGCCGCGTCCAGCGTTTCAGAGCTTTGTAGAGGATTAATGACGCCAGGCCGATCGCGGCCAGATGCAGCGCCGCGGCGGCGCCATTGCGTCCACCGAACGTCGCAAGCCCGGCCATCAGCGCATACCAGAACACGCCATCGCCGAGCCGGCTGATCAGCGCGAAGAAGCGTCGCGTCGCGCTCCGCCCGCACAGCGCGTTCGCGCGCAGGCACCACGCCGATTCATTCGTGCGCAACCGGCGACGCAGCGATCGGCTGTTCATGGCGTTTCCCCGCGAGGGCAAGGCGTTGGAGGATGGCGTCGAAATCGGCGGCGACCTGTTGCGGACGCAGTTCGGACACCGCATCGCGCGCGGCGATGCGCATGTGAGCGCGCAGGTTCACGTCCGTGGCGATACGCAGCGCGGCGCGGACGAACGCGTCGTCGCTGTCGGCGGTGCCGTCCGCCACCGCCGCGCCGTGTTCGCCGTCGCGCAGACATTCGTGCGCGGCGCCGTAATCGAAAGCGACGGTCGGCACGCCGCTGGCCATCGCCTCGAGCGTCACGTTGCCGTAGGTCTCGCTGCGGCTGGGGAACAGGAAGAGATCGCTGCTGGCGAAATGTCGCGCGAGCGCTTCGCCGCGCTGGATGCCGCAGAACACGAAATCGGGGTTTTCCTTCGCCAACTGTTCGCGTGCCGGGCCATCGCCGACCCAGACGAAACGCGCGCCCGGGCATCGCTGCTGGATGTTGCGGAACGCACGCACCGCCAGACAGAGATTCTTCTCCGGCGCGATCCTGCCCAGATGGATCACGGCCAGGTGATCGGCGCGCAGCCCCCAAGCGGCGCGCAGGACGTCGTCGCGGCGTGCCGGATGGAAGCGTCCGTTGTCGACCGCGCGCGGCAGGCGCGTCGCATGTCGGAAACCCATGCCGTGCAGTTCGGCGCGCAAGGCTTCGGTCGGCACCAGGGTCGCCTGCGCGCCGTTGTGGAAACGACGCATCCAGTGCAGCGCCGCCGATTGCAGGAACGCTACGCCGTAATCTCGCATATAGAGGTCGAAGCGCGTATGGAAGCCGGTCGCGGCCGGAATGCGCAGCGCACGCGCCGCGCACAGGGCCGACCACCCCAATGGGCCTTCCGTGGCCACATAGATCGCATCCGGGCGGTGCAGGTTCCACAGGAAGATCAATGTTCGTGTCGCCGGCAGGCCGAAGCGCAGGCCCGGGTAACGCGGCAGTGGCAGGCTTGCGACGAGGTGTTCGTGGGGCGCCGATGCGCTGTTCCGCGACTGCCTCGGCCGGATCAGGCCAACGCTGTGGCCGCGTTCGCGCAGACCCTGTTCGAGACTGTGGACCGTGAGCGCGACGCCGTTGACTTCCGGTGGATAGGTCTCAGTGACGATCGCGTAGCGCATCGGCATCGCTCTTCGGTTTGAAGAAGGATGACGACGGCACATGAAGTTGCGGTGGCGCGGCGGTGACAGCGCGATGACGCAGCCGCAATCGCGGCGATGATCGGACGATCGGACTCGCCGGACGACACGATCTTCGGCTCATGCGCGCGTCGTTGCCGTCAGAGCGCGAGATGCAATTCGATGCCGAGTCCAGCGAAGCCTTCGGGTTCGTGTTCCAGATCGGAACGCAACAGCGGCCGCTGATCGAGCCAGTGCTTGGACATCGAAACCGCGATGGTATTTCCGGCCAGGCGCAACTCCAGCTTCGGAATCGTTTCGGCCTCGTGCGAACGATGCAGCAGCACCGCAAGGCGCAGCAGCGCGGCGCAGCGCTTGACCGGTACCTGCAGCCGGTCGGGCAGGGCGTCGAGCGATTTGTTCGAGATGTTGCGGCGGTGATTGCGCACCAGCGTGGCCAGAAACAGTTGTTCCTGGCGCGAATAACCGGCGATGTCGGAATGTTCGAGGATGTAGGCGCCGTGCACGTGATACTGGCTGTGCGCGATGGCCAGGCCCAGTTCGTGCACGCGCGCGGCCCAGATCAGCATCCGGCGCTCGTCGTCGCCGAGATTCCATCGCGCGGCGACCTGGCCGAACAGCCGCAGGACGGTGTCTTCCACGCGCTTCGCCTGCGCGCGATCGATGCCGTAACGCTGCATCAGCGCGTCGATGGAGATGTCGCGCAGATCGTCCGCGCCGCCGCGGCCGAGCATGTCGTACAGCACGCCTTCGCGCATCGCGGCCTTGCTGACCATCATCCGTTTCAGGCCGAGGGTCTCGAACGCGGCTTCGAGGATGAGGATGCCGCCGGCGATGATCGGTTTGCGATCGTCGGGCAGTCCGGGCAGATCGATGGCGTCGATGCGGTCGGCGGTTAGCAGACGTTCGCGCACGATCGGCAAGGCTTCGGCGGTCACCGCGCCCTTGGTCAGCTTCATCGCCGCGCAGATTTCGCCGATGGCCTTGTTGGTGCCGGAAGAACCGATCGCCTCCTGCCAGCCGAGCCCGCGATACAGGCCGGCGAACTGCTGGAATTCCGCTTCGATCTCGGTCAAGGCTTCTTTCCAGCGCTTTTTCGACAGTTTGCCGTTGGGAAAGAAGCGCCGGGTGCTGGCGACGCAGCCGATCTGCAGGCTTTCGCGCTCGATCGTATCGAAGCCCGAGCCGATGATGCATTCGGTGGAGCCGCCGCCGATGTCGATCACCAGCCGCCGCTGTTGCGGCTTCGGCGGCTGCGCGTGGGCGACGCCGAGGTAGATGAGGCGCGCTTCTTCGCGGCCCGAGACCACTTCGATGCCATGGCCCAGCGCGGATTCGGCGGACGAAAGAAAGGAATGCGGGTCGCGCAGCGCGCGGACCGTATTCGTCGCGATGGCGCGCACGCGGTGCGGCGGCAGATCGCGGATGCGCTGGCCGAAGCGCGACAGGCAGTCGAGCGCACGCTCCCGCGCGGCTTCGCTCAGACCGCCCTTGCCGTCCAGTCCGTCGGCGAGGCGCACGCTTTCGCGCAGGCGATCGATGACTCGCAGCTGCCCCAGCACATTGCGCGCCACCACCATGTGGAAGCTGTTGGAACCAAGATCGATGGCGGCCAACGACTCGCCGTCCTGCAGGGGAGCGGCGGGTACGTGCTGCAGGGAAGCGGGTCGGTTCAAGCAGGTTCCTGTCGCGGGTCGGGCGATACGGCGGCGAATGCCCGCGCAGCCTATCAACATGGCCCCGCAAACGGAACGGCTGCCCCAGGCAGAATGCGAATCGCGACAACAGTAGGGCCGTGCCCACGGCTGGCGGGAATGATACTGCCGTGGTTGCGGCAGCGGACCGAAGTCCGCTCTACATGCACTTTTCAGCCTCAAAAAATCGGCCGCAGAGATCAGCCGCAGAGATCAGCCGCAGAGCTTGGCCAACAGCGTCGCCTGCGCCGAATGCGGCATCGCATCGCCTTCGGGCGCGAGCCGCTGGTAGTCGCCGTCGGCCTGCAGTTCCCATGCGTTGAGATTGTCGAGCAGATAGTTGTCCAGCGACTCTTCCTTCACCCGCGCGGCGAGGTCCGGATCGAGGATCGGGAAGCCGATCTCGACCCGACGCAGGAGATTGCGCTCCAGCCAGTCGGCGCTGGAGCAGAACAGCTCCGGGTCGCCGTCGTTGCCGAACCACCAGATCCTGCTGTGTTCGAGGAAGCGTCCGACGATCGAACGCACACGGATGTTCTCGGACACCCCGGGAATGCCCGGTCGCAGCGTGCACGCGCCGCGCACCAGCAGATCGATCTTCGCGCCGGCCTGCGAGGCTTCGTACAGCGCGCGGATCACCTGCGGCTCGTTCAGGGCATTCATCTTGGCGACGATTCGTCCCGTCCGGCCCGCCCTCGCATGCATGCCTTCGCGTTCGATGCGCTTCAGCACGCCCGCATGCAGGGTGAACGGCGATTGCAGCAGTTTCCTGAGCTTGATCGCCGGCGCCAGGCCCGAAATCTGCTGGAAGATCTGGTGCACATCGCTACCGATGTCCGCATCGGCGGTGATCAGGCCGAAATCGGTATAGGCGCGCGACGTGCCGGCGTGGTAATTGCCGGTGCCCAGATGCGTGTACCGCATCAATTTGCGGCCTTCGCGACGCACGATCAGCAGCATTTTCGCGTGGGTCTTGTAGCCGACTACGCCGTAGACGACCTGCACGCCGGCATCCTGCAGCCGGTCGGCGAGGCGCAGGTTCGCTTCCTCGTCGAAGCGCGCGCGCAGTTC
>JAYUUH010000284.1:0-4386 GCA_043754745.1 Lysobacter sp. | reverse complement strand
GGCGCCTGCGCCAGTTCAACCTGTCGCTGCTGATCACCGACGGCTTCATGCAGGCGGTCGACACCGACGCCGACTGGCCGCTGGTGTTCCCGATCAACGAAAAGGAAGTCGGCGACATCGACGTGGACAGCGCCGAGCAGGTGGTCTGGCGCGAATGGCCCACCCACGCCAACTACATCACCCGCGACGACGGCCTGGTGGCCTGCAAGATCTACGGGCACATCCGCGCCCGGCATCTGTGGGACATGATCATGGTCTCCACCTACGACTTCGCCGAGCCGGGCTTCATCCTGATCGACAAGGTCAACGAGATGAACAACAACTGGTGGTGCGAGAGCATCCGCGCCACCAACCCCTGCGGCGAGCAGCCGCTGCCGCCGTACGGCGCCTGCCTGCTGGGCTCGGTCAACCTCACCAACTTCGTGCGCAACGCCTTCACCGACCAGGCCACGTTCGACTGGGAGGAATACAAGGAAGTCGTGCGCGTGTTCACCCGCATGCTCGACAACGTGGTCGAAGTGAACGGCCTGCCCCTGCAGCAGCAGCGCGACGAGATCCTGCGCAAGCGCCGCCACGGCATGGGCTTCCTCGGCCTGGGCAGCACCATGACCATGCTCGGCATGAAGTACGGCAGCGCGCCGTCGCTGGAATTCACCGACCGCATCGCCCGCGACATGGCCGTCGCCGGCTGGGAAGTCGCGCTGCAGCTGGCCCGGGAAAAAGGTTCGGCGCCGATCATGGAAGAACGCTTCGCCGTCACCGCCGAGATGCTGCGCAAGCGCCCGGAAATGGTGAAGGACGGCTGGACGCTGGGCCAGGACATCCCCGGCAAGGTGCTGCACGCCAAATACAGCCGCTACATGCAGCGCATCGCCGCGGTCGCTCCCGAGCTGGTGGAGGAGCTCGCCGACGTCGGCGCGCGCTTCACCCACCACAGCTCGATCGCGCCCACCGGCACCATCAGCCTGTCGCTGGCCAACAACGCCTCCAACGGCATCGAGCCCTCGTTCGCGCACCACTACAGCCGCAACGTGATCCGCGAAGGCAAGAAGTCCAAGGAAAAGGTCGACGTCTTCAGCTTCGAGCTGCTGGCCTACCGCGAACTGGTCAACCCCAAGGCAATGCCCTACAGCGAAGACCCGTCGGCCAAATTGCCCGACTACTTCATCTCCGCCGACGACATCAGCCCGAAGGAACACGTCGATGTCCAGGCCGCCGCCCAGCGCTGGGTCGACAGCTCCATCTCCAAGACCGCGAACGTCCCCACCGACTACCCGTATGAGGACTTCAAGGACATCTACCGCTACGCCTACGAACAGGGCCTCAAGGGCTGCACCACCTTCCGCTTCAACCCCGCCGCCTTCCAGGGCGTGCTGGTGAAGGAAGCTGACCTCGAAAGCACCCTGTACCGCTTCGAACTGGAAGACGGCAGCTTCATCGAGGTCAAAGGCAACGAAGAGATCGAATACGACGGCGAGATGCACACCGCCGCCAACCTCTTCGACGCCCTGAAAGAAGGCTACTACGGCAAGTTCTAAGACTCCCTCTCTTACGAAGCGGGGGAGGGTTGGGGAGGGGGAAAGCATCCACGAAATCCCCCTCCGCATTCGTCGCCCACTTCACCGCACCACCACGGATCGCGCTACATTCCGCACACGGGCAACCGCCCGTGAATGCACGATGATTCCAACCCTGATGATCCCCTGACGAGGAACCACCATGAGCAATGGCAATGTGATCACGGATGCGATTTCCGACGCCGCCGAAGCAGTGGCCGACAAAGCGAAGGAAGTGGGCGATGCCGTCGCCAACACCAGGGCCGGCCAAGCTGTGGGCGAGGCGGTGAAGAAAGCCAGAAAGACCGCCAGCAATGCCCGCAAGGCTGCCGGCATGGCCGTCGATGACGCCAAGGCCAAGGCCGCCTCCGCCGTGGAAACGGTGAGGGCCAAAGTCTCCGGCGACAGCAAGCCCGCAAAGAAAGCCGCCAAGAAGACCGCAAAGAAAACTGCGAAAAAGACCGCCAAGAAAACCGCCAAGAAGACTGCGGGTAAGCCTGCGAAAAAGACCGCCAAGAAAGCTGCCACCCGCAAAACCGCAGCGAAGAAAGCGGTGAAGAAGGTCGCGAAGAAGGCATCGGCCAAGAAGGCGCCTGCCAAGAAGGCGCCTGCCAAGAAAGGCGCCCGGAAAGCGGTCGCCAAAAAGGCACCCGCCAAAAAAGCGACGGCCAAGAAAGCGGTGAAGAAAGCCGCCAGGAAGGCCGCGCCGAAAAAGGCCGCCCGGAAAGCTGCACCGAAGAAAGCCGCAAAGAAAGCCGCCAGAAAGAAGTAAGCCGCTTCTCCTCCCTCCCTTTCGCTTAGCGAAGGGGAGGGCCGGGGAGGGGTAACGCGCAGCAACCCGCCCAAATACCAACACCGCATCCGGAACACGCTCAATGGCCGTCAAGATCGACAAGAAAATCAAGGGTTACGCCGTCGTCAAACCGGAAGACAAGGTCGCCGCCGGCGCCTCCGTCCCGCGCGAGATCGTCGAGGCCGAAACCGCGTTGCCCGTCGCCGACGTCATCCAGATGCACGAGCGCATCGAGCGCCCCGAAGTGCTGATCGGCAGCACCTACAAGATCAAATCCCCGCTGGTCGAACACGCCATGTACGTGACGATCAACGACATCGTGCTCAACGCCGGCAACGAGCACGAACAGCGCCGCCCCTTCGAAATCTTCATCAACTCGAAGTCGATGGAACACTTCCAGTGGATCGTCGCCCTCACCCGCATCATGTCCGCCGTGTTCCGCAAGGGCGGCGACGTGACGTTCCTGGTCGACGAGATGAAGGCCGTGTTCGACCCGAAGGGCGGCTACTTCAAGTCTGGCGGCGTGTACATGCCTTCGCTGGTCGCCGAACTGGGCTGCATCGTCGAGGACCACCTCAAGTCGATCGGCCTGATGCACGACCCGGACATGAGCGACGCGCAGCGGGCGTTGATCGCCGAGAAGCGTCGCGCGTACGAAGAGAATCGTGCAAAAAAAAAGTCTGACGTAGTCGCGACAGTGGTTGCTGCGGTGGCGCGGGAGGAGGATATCGAAGTGACCGGCGAGGGCGTGAGTTTTCCGCCTTCGGCGACGATGTGTCATAAGTGCAGTACGAAGGCGATTGTGATTATGGATGGGTGTGCGACTTGTTTGAATTGTGGGTATTCGAAGTGTGGGTGAGGATTTAGGCCATGGAAGGCTTTGACTACATTATTGGTGAAGAGCTGCGTGAGTCGCTGGAAAAAGATTTCTTGGAACTTGAGCGTAGCCATGGAGCCGGTAATTGGAAGAGTGTCCATGTTCTCGCAGGAAGCATAGTTGAAGCACTGCTAGTAGATACGTTGCTTTCCCTTCGGGGATGGTCTGGAAAAGATCCCTTAGCAATGCAGCTTGCAGATGTAATAACTAGCTGCAAACAAGAAAAAGTGATCTCTGATCGTGCGGCTGATCTTTGTAGCGTTATTAGGTCATACCGGAACTTGATTCACCCTGGGCGTCTTGTTCGATTGAAAGAAGATCTTCCAGATGAAACTAGCGCGGCCGTTGCTGTCGCGTTGGTGAAAATGATAATTGATGAAGTTGCGCGAAAGCGGAGGACAGAGGTTGGGCTTACGGCCGATCAGGTGATATCTAAGATTGCCCGTGATCACAACGCGAACAGTATTTTGAAGCATCTCCTGGGTGAGGTTTCTGAAAAGCAAAGAAGACGTTTGCTTTTGGATCTTTTACCTATTGAATACAGCAGCGCATGTGAAGATCCTTATGCGGATGAATCGCGCTTTGAGATTGCATTTCGAACCATTTTTGATTCTTCGGACGAGACCTTAAAAAGAGATGCGGCAACTGCCGCTGTTGCAGTCATACGCGAGGCAGATGGGGATAGTGTAGTGAGATACATCACTGCTTTTTTTGTTGCATCTGATCTTGAGTTTGTCGCAGAAAAAGACAGGCCAATAGTCATCGACCATCTGTTGGCGATAAATGACAGTGGTAAGCAGATAATGCGACAGAAAGTGATAGATATTTGGTCTGGGCTGTATTTGTATTTGAATAAAGATAATGTCGGAAAATGGGCCAATGAGTATGTGCGATGCATTTTGTATTCCCGTGATACCGCGGTAAGGGCGAGCGCCCGAACCGCATTTATTTGGGAGGCTTGTAATTTGGGCGGTGATGTTGGGGTCAGGCTCGAGCAGCGTCTTGATGGCTGGAAAAAACATTTTCAAATAAGCAAGAATCAGCTCAATTAATTGAAGACCTAACAGGCTGCTGAAATACCTACCCCAGCAGTAAAATGAAGTTCTGATTTCGACAGGCAACCCCGATGCGCGGCGCAGATCACTTCACCGAGTCCCTGT
>JAYUUH010000283.1:0-4394 GCA_043754745.1 Lysobacter sp. | reverse complement strand
TGCGCGCATCGCGGTCGTCGTGTGAATGGCCCGAAGTCATCGGAAATCCTCCAGCTGTTTCTGCAGAGTGTCGCGGGCCCGCGAGAGGTGGGTTTTCACCGACCCCTCGCTACAGCCCATGATCCGCGCGGTGGTGGCGACATCGCAGTCTTCCAGCACGCGCAGGGTGAAAGCTTCGCGCTGGCGCGCGGGCAGCGCGCGCAGCGCCGAAGCCACGGATCGATACGCCTCGCGGTTGTCGTGCAGCCGCGCAGGGCCGGGCGCGTCGTCGGGCGCCTGCTCGATCCAGTCGATCGTGTCGTCGTCCGTCGTCTTCGCGCTCGACGCCACCAGCCAGCGCATCCGGAACAGGCTGCGCCGCTGCATGTCGACGATCCGGCTGCGCAGGATGCTCCAGAACAGCGGCGTCCATTCCGCCGACGGCCGCTCGCGGTACGCCATCATCCGGATCATCGCGTCCTGCACCGCGTCCAGGGCGTCCTCGCGGTGGCGCAACCCCAGTTCGGCGAACCGGAATGCGCGCGCCGAAATGCCTTCGAGGAAGGTATCGAGAGAAAATTCCTCGGCCGCCACCGGGGAGTGGACGGCCGAGGGCGCGCGCGTGCTGATGTCTTCGGAGCTCACGCGCGCAAGCTTACTCATACTCATGAATACCCATACTCATGAATAGAACGGGGGGGGGGGAGGTCGCCATCGGTGGATTGGCCGTCGGCCATGCGGGTCCAGCCTCAGTGCCTGCGGTCCCAGCGGCGGTCGAATCGCTCGCCGTGTCGGTCCAGGCGGTTGTCGGCGCGGTCGCCCTTGCGGTCCAGGCGGTTCTCGATGCGATCGCCACGGTTGTCGAAATAGGCGGCACGGCGGTCGTGGCCGCGGTCTTCGGCCCGTTCGGCGCGGAGGTCCAGGCGTTCGTCGATCCGGTCGCCCTTGCGATCGAGACGGGTATCGATGCGGTCGCCGCGCTGGTCGAAGCGGCGTTCGACGCGATCGCCGCGGTCGGCGGCCATCGCAGGGCCGGCGGTCAGGGTGGCGGCCAACAGCAGAACAGAGATCAGGGACTTCATGGCGAATCCTTCTAAGCAGATGTCGGAGGGGTTGCGGGCCCGCAGGGAGGGAAACGCCCCGGCCGCGGTCCGGTTGACAGCGCAGTGCCGGAAATCCTCATGCGCATGCGCAACTGGATACCTGGACGCATCTTTCTTTCCCCGCCGCCCCGTCGTCTCCTTCCCCGCCCGCGGGGGAAGGCCGGGATGGGGGCGCCACGACCCGATGGTTTGTCCCGACGCGGCGGTTATGATGCCGGCAGACCCTGGGAGAACGACGATGGCGGATGGTTTCGTAGCGCTTTATATCTTCATGCTGGCGGCGATCGCCGGGCACGTCATCATTTCGCGGGTGCCGGTGATCCTGCACACCCCGCTGATGTCCGGCAGCAACTTCATCCACGGCATCGTCCTGATCGGCGCCATGGTGGTGCTGGGCCACGCCGACACCACGCTGGAGAAGGCCATCGGTTTCGTCGCCGTGCTGCTGGGCGCCGGCAACGCCGCCGGCGGCTACGTGGTGACCGAGCGCATGCTGGACATGTTCAAGTCGTCCAAGAAGCCCGACGCCAAATCCAGCGCCAAGCCGGGAGACAAGGCATGAGCACCACCGAAGAAGTGCTGTTGCTGCTGGTCAAGACCAGCTATCTCGTCGCCGCCACCCTGTTCCTCCTCGGCCTGCAGCGCATGGCCTCGCCCAAGACCGCGCGCAGCGGCATCCAGTGGGCGGGCGTGGGCATGCTCATCGCCACCGTCGCAACGCTCTTCCTGCCCGGCCTGCATAACATCGGCCTGATCGTCGCCGGCATCGTCATCGGCACCGGCGCCAACTGGTACTGGGGCAAGAAGGTCGCGCTGACCGACATGCCGCAGATGGTCGCGCTGTTCAACGGCATGGGCGGCGGTTCGGCCGCGGCCATCGGTGCGGTCGAATTGTTCAAGTATTCCGCCGCGGGCGCGGGCCCGAACCGCGTGACCCTGGGGCTTGCGGTGATCGGCGCGCTGATCGGCGCGGTTTCGCTTACCGGCTCAGTCATCGCCTGGGCCAAGCTCGATGGCCGCATGGACAAGCGCTATACCTTCCCCGGCCAGCAGATCTTCAACGCGCTGGTCGGCATCGCCGCCGTCGTGCTCGGCGCGCTGGCGCTGTACACGCTCGAAGTGCCGTACATCATCGCGTTCTTCGTCGCTGCGCTGGCGCTGGGCGTGCTGATGACCCTGCCCATCGGCGGCGCCGACATGCCGGTGGTCATCTCGCTGTACAACGCCTTCACCGGGCTCGCGGTCGCGTTCGAGGGCTACGTGCTGGGCAATGAAGCCCTGATCATCGCCGGCATGATGGTCGGCGCCGCCGGCATCCTGCTCACGCGCTTGATGGCGAAGGCGATGAACAGATCGATCAACTCGGTGCTGTTCTCCAACTTCGGCGCCACCGGTGAAGCCGCGGCCATCGAAGGCGCGCAGAAACCCATCGACGCCAGCGACGTGGCCGCGATGATGGCCTTCGCCGAACGCGTGGTGATCGTGCCCGGCTACGGCCTCGCGGTGGCGCAGGCGCAGCATAAAATCTGGGAACTGAGTCAGCGCCTGATCGAACGCGGCGTGAAGGTGAAATTCGCGATCCATCCGGTTGCCGGGCGTATGCCTGGGCACATGAATGTGCTGCTGGCCGAAGCGGGTGTGCCGTACGACCTGATCGTGGATATGGAAGACATCAATCCCGAGTTCGCAAATACCGATGTAAGCCTGGTGATCGGTGCGAACGACGTGGTGAATCCGGTTGCGAAGACGGATCCGGCGTCGCCGATTTATGGGATGCCGATTCTGGATGTCGTGAATTCCAGGAACACCATCGTCATCAAGCGCGGCAAGGGCACGGGGTTCGCGGGGATCGAGAATGCGCTGTTCTATGCGGATAACACGCGGATGTTGTATGGCGATGGCGCGGAGATGGCGAGTGCGTTGGTGAGCGAGTTGAAGGCGTTGGATGGGGGGCATTGAGTTTTATGGTGCTGGATAGCTTGGGCCCGCTTCGCGGGATCAGGCTGTACTCCTTTGGAGGAAATGCATGAGGATCAAAGAATTTATTCTTTCTGAAAGCCATGCTCAGAAATGGGGCCTTTGCCCAATCAATATGAATCGGCTCGGGCGCATTGTTGCGTTGGCAGGAAAAAATGGCTCTGGGAAGTCGAGAATTCTTGATGCGCTTCTGTATGCGAATGGCGAGCGAAACCATGCGCTTTTAAACCGCAAGACGGATGCAAAAAACAAAGACTTCTACGAAACAGTTGAGAAAGCCAGCAGTGACCCAGAAACTATAGGCAAATGGAGGCAGGCTGTTTTAGAAGGTGATGAGAGGAAGTGCTGGCTGAATAGGGTCCGGGTTGACAGTGATAATGAGTTGCATGCAATTAGATTTATCCCGAAGAGACTTGAGTTGGGTGATCCTCTGGCTCTTTCTGCAAGGCAGCTCCTAGATCGTTTTGAGGAAGTAAGAAAATTAGATGCTGTGGAGAACATAGCAGCTGCATGCTTGGGGTATATTCAGCAGTGTCAAAATCGATATTGGCATGTAACTCACCAGAACTATCATGGGGATGCCGACGAGCGCCAAAGCCATATTGATGATTACAGTTCTCTGCAGCTGGGCTTGTCGAGTTTTCTGGGTGTTGAGTTGTCACGTTCAGATGACGGTTGTGCGCAAATTTTTGGCCGTAATCTTTTTGAAGCAAAGCTGTCGGACGGCCAGAAAATTTTATTGCAATTAGCCGTAGCGCTCCATGCAAGAACGACTGGAACAACAAGTTCGATTTTTATTCTGGATGAGCCGGAAAATCACCTGCATCCATCTGTTGTAATTGATATTTTAGAAAAAATATTTGAAATGGCGCCTGATTCGCAAGTATGGCTTGCCACGCACTCTGTGCCGTTGCTGTCATACGTGGTTTCAAAAGATCCGATGGCGTTATGGTGTGTAAATAATGGTTCTGTTGCTCACGCGGGACGTAATCCTGGGTACGTGCTGGAGTCGTTACTAGGCGGAGATGAGAGAATTGCACAGTTGCATGCATTTACTAGTCTTCCGTCTCAGTTGGCGGCGGTGAACTATGCGGCTGAAAGTCTCATCTCTCCTGTGGTCGTCCCGTTTTCTGATGCTGACCCACAGATAAATCAAATCAGTCAAATGTTGGCCCGCATGTCAAATAGTAGTCCGGTCAAAATTCTTGATTTCGGCGCTGGCAAGGGGCGGTTGCTTGAGGGATTGGCAGCGCTGGAAGTCAAAGATTTAAAGTCGAGAATTGATTACTTTGCTTTTGATCCCTCTTTCCATGATGCGGAAATTTGTAAGCTGGC